>DATITJ010000309.1:0-4567 GCA_035467935.1 Ornithinibacter sp. | reverse complement strand
CCGCCGTGGGGCTGCTGCGGATGGGTGCCCAGGCCGCCGGCATCGCGCCCGAGGACGTCGAGCGCCGGGTGGCCCAGGTGCTCGCCTACATCCGGCGCCGGGTCGACGGCGACTACGAGGTCGACGACTTCGGCTACGACGCGGACTTCACCGAGCACGTCTTCTACCCGATGCTCCGCCCGATCTACCGGCACTGGTTCCGGGTCGAGGTGCGCGGTATCGAGAACATCCCGGCCACCGGCGGTGCGCTCGTGGTCTCCAACCACTCGGGCACCATCGCCCTCGACTCGCTCATGGTGCAGCTCGCGATCCACGACGAGCACCCGGAGCACCGCGTCATGCGAGCCCTCGGCGCCGACCTCGTCTTCCAGACGCCGTTCCTCGGGACGGTCGCGCGCCGCTCGGGCTCCACGCTCGCCGCCAGCGAGGACGCCGAGCGGCTCTTCGACCAGGGCGAGCTCGTCGGGGTCTTCCCCGAGGGGTTCAAGGGCGTCGGCAAGGCCTTCCGCGAGCGCTACAAGCTCCAGCGCTTCGGGCGCGGCGGCTTCGTCGCCGCGGCCCTGAAGGCCCACGTGCCGATCATCCCGTGCTCGGTCGTGGGGGCCGAGGAGGTCTACCCGATCATCGGCAACATGGGCACCGTGGCGCGGCTGCTCGGCCTGCCCTACGCCCCGATCACCCCCACCTTCCCCCTGCTCGGGCCGCTCGGGCTCATCCCGCTGCCGAGCAAGTGGGTCATCGAGTTCGGGGCCCCCATCGCCACCGACACCCACGGCGACGGCGCTCCCGAGGACCCGATGCTCGTCTTCGACCTCACCGACCAGGTGCGCGAGACGATCCAGCAGACCCTCTACACCCTGCTCATGCAGCGGCGGTCGGTGTTCTTCTGATGGATGCCGGTTCCGCGCCCCCGGTCCGGGTCACCCTCATCGGTCGCGCTGGCTGCCACCTGTGCGACACGGCCCGCGAGACGGTCGAGCGGGTCACGGCCGAGCTCGGGGTCGGCTGGGAGGAGCGCTCCGTCGACTCCGACCCGGCGCTGCTCGAGCAGTGGGCCGACCAGATCCCGGTCACGCTCGTCGACGGCCGCCAGCACGACTACTGGCGGGTCGACGAGACCCGGCTGCGCGCCGCGCTCGGCGACTGACGGCACCCGCCGGCACCGGTCCTGCTGTCGAGCGGCATCCGTCCGCCGCCGACCGACATCCGCCTGCCCTCCTGTCGAACCCCTGCAGGCGCTCCCGTGCGGCGGAGCGCGCTTGTAGCACACGGCGGGGGTGAGGAGCCCGACAGGGTCCGTCGCGACTTTGTGCAGACCTTCACAAGACCGTACTCTGACTGTCTCAGCCGCGGCCCGGGCCAGAGACGCGAGATCCGTCGCGCCTCCACCGTGCCGCGGGCCCGCGAAAGGAGTCGGTGACCGCTCGTGTCAGCCGCAGCGACCGCCCGCCGGGAGATCCCGCAGGCCTCGGTGGCCCGTCTCCCCGGCTACCTGCGGGCGCTGACCTCACTGGCCCGTGACGGCATCGCGTCGGTGAGCTCCGAGGAGCTCGCGTCGGCCGCCGGCGTCAGCTCGGCGATGCTGCGCAAGGACCTCTCCCACCTCGGCTCCTACGGCGTGCGCGGGGTCGGCTACGACGTCGAGCGCCTCGCCTCCGAGATCACCTCGGTGCTCGGCCTGACCCAGGACTGGCCCGTCGCCATCGTCGGCATGGGCAACCTCGGGCGTGCGCTCGCGGCCTACCGGGGTTTCGCCGAGCGCGGCTTCCGCGTCATCGCGCTGCTCGACGGCGACCCCCGGCTCGTGGGCGAGGAGGTCGCCGAGCAGCGAGTGCGCCCCATGGAGGACCTCTCGCGCCTCGTCGCCGAGGACGGCCTCGCCATCGGCGTCATCGCGACCCCTTCCGAGGGCGCCCAGCAGGCGTGCGACGACCTCGTCGCGGCCGGGGTGCGCTCCGTGCTGAACTTCGCCCCCGCGGTGCTGGCCGTCCCGGACGGCGTCGTCGTGCGCAAGGTCGACCTGTCGACCGAGCTGCAGATCCTCGCCTTCCACGGGCAGAAGGTCGCCGTCGCGGAGGTTGCAGCCACATGAGCCTCGTCGTCCTCGGGCTGTCGCACCACGACGCCCCGCTCTCCCTCCTGGAGTCGGTCGCCCTCGACCCCGAGGCGCGCACCGCGCTCGAGGCGGCCGTGCTGCGCTCGGAGCACGTCAGCGAGGCCGTGGTCGTCTCGACGTGCAACCGCACCGAGGTGTATGCCGAGTGCCTCACCTTCCACGGGGCGCTCACCGACGTCACCGCCGCGCTGGCCGAGACGTGCTCGCTCGACCGGGCCGAGCTGCAGCCGCACCTGTTCGTCCACTACGAGGACCGCGGTATCGCCCACGTCTTCACCGTCGCCGCGGGCCTGGACTCGATGGCCGTGGGTGAGGTCCAGATCCTCGGCCAGGTGCGCCGGTCACTGGCCCGCGCGCAGCGGCACGGCCACGTCGGACCGGCCCTCAACGGCGTGCTCCAGCAGGCCCTGCGCGTGGCGAAGCGCGTGCACACCGAGACGGGGATCGACCGCGTGAGCGGCTCGCTCGTGCAGGCCGGCCTCAGCCGCGCCGAGGCCGAGCTCGGGGGCCTCGGGGACCTGTCGGTGCTCGTCGTCGGTGCCGGCGGCATGGGCGCCCTCGCCGCGACGACCGTGTCGCGCGCCGGCGCCCGCACCGTCGTCGTCGCCAACCGCAACCACGACCGCGCCCGGTCGGTCGCCGAGCGGGTCGGCGGGGCCGCGCGGCCGCTCGTCGAGCTGCGTGCCGCCCTCGCCGAGGCCGACGTCGTCATCTCCTCGACCGGTGCACCCGGCCGCGTGGTGCTCGCCGGCGATGTCGAGGCGGCGCTCGCGCAGCGCGACGGGCGACCCCAGGTCTACGTCGACCTCGCGCTCCCGCACGACGTCGACCTCGCCGTCGCCGGGCTGTCCGGCGCCACCCGGGTGGGGCTCGCCGAGCTCGGCGAGGACCTCGCCGACGCCGGGTCGGCCCCCCAGGTCGCCGAGGCGAGCGACCTCGTGACCGGCGAGGTGGCGGCATACCTCCTCGCGCGTTCCGCCGAGGCGGTCGCACCGACCGTCGCCGCGCTGCGCACGCACGCCGGCGAGCTCGTGGAGGAGGAGCTGCGCCGCCTCGAGCGCCGCACCCCGGGCCTCAGCGAGACCGAGCGCGCCGAGGTGCGCCGCGCGCTGCAGAGGGTCGTCGACAAGCTGCTCCACACCCCGACCGTGCGGGTCAAGGAGATGGCGCAGGAGGGCATGGGCGGCAGCTACGCCCGGGCGCTCAGCGAGCTGTTCGACCTCGACCCGCGTGACGTCTCGCTCGTCTCCGCGCCGCCCACCATCCCGGGGGAGGAGGACGCATGACGACCCTGCGCCTGGGCACCCGCCGCTCGGCCCTGGCGACGACGCAGTCGACGTGGGTCGCCGACCGCCTCCGAGCGCTCGGCCACGACGTCGTGCTCGTCGAGGTGACGACCGACGGCGACCGCGACCGCACCACCCCGCTCGCCCAGCTGGGCGGCACCGGCGTGTTCGTCTCGGCGCTGCGCGCCGCTCTCGCCGAGGGCCGGGTCGATCTCGCCGTCCACTCGCTCAAGGACCTCCCGACCGCACCCGACCCCGCGACGAGCGTGGCCGCGGTGCCCGCCCGGGAGGACCCGCGCGACGCACTCATCGCCCGTGACGGCCTGACCCTCGGCGAGCTGCCGGCCGGGTCGACCGTCGGCACGGGTTCGCCCCGCCGTCGCGCGCAGCTCGCGGCCCTCGGGCTCGGGCTCGAGGTCACCGACCTGCGCGGCAACGTCGACACCCGCCTGCGCCAGGTGTCGCAGGGGCGGCTGGATGCCGTCGTGCTCGCCGCCGCCGGCTTGCGCCGGCTGGGCCGCATCGACGAGGTCACCGAGCTGCTCGACCCGATCCAGATGCTCCCCGCCCCCGGTCAGGGTGCCCTCGCCGTCGAGGTGCGCGCGGGCGACGACGCGACCGCCGCGGCCGTGGCGCCGCTCGACGACCCCGACGCCCGGGCCTGCACGACCGCCGAGCGCGTGCTGCTCGCCGAGCTCGAGGCCGGGTGCTCGGCCCCGGTCGGTGCCCTCGCCGAGGTCGTCGAGGGGTTCGACGGGCCCGAGCTGTCGCTGCGCGCCGTCGTCGCCACGCCCGACGGCACCGCCGACCTGCGCCGCTCGGCCGTCGGCGACGTCGCCCACCCCGCCACCCTCGGCCGGCGCCTGGCCCGCCTCCTCCTCGAGGACGGTGCCGCCGAGCTCATGGCCGGGGCCGACCCGGCCCCGGAGCCCGCCGCCACACCGGTGGGCACGCCGGCATCCGAGGCCACGGCACCCGGCTTCACCCCACCAGAGCCCTTCACCCCACCAGAGACCACCGTCCCGCAGTCCACCGCCGACCCCCTCGCAACGGAGCGTGCACCGTGAGCCCCACGCGCTCGACCACCCCGTCCACCCCCCGCGTCCCCGCCCGCGTCGTCTTCGTCGGGGGCGGCCCCGGCGACCCCGGCCTGCTCACGGTTCGT
>DATITJ010000308.1:0-3118 GCA_035467935.1 Ornithinibacter sp. | reverse complement strand
CCTCGCGCAGGTGCGGCGCCCACACAGGCCACCAGACTGGCTGCGTGTATCGCTCCCAGGCGGCCACGGGGTCGAGCGGGCGGGTCGCGGCGATGCGCAGGCTGCCGGAGGCGAGGGCGGTCAGGTCCACGACACCCAGTGTCCCCCTCTCGACCAAATGGTCGATGGGGGGCGGCCGGGCTTCGCCGCAGACGTCCCTGGTGTGACCAACTGGTCGATCGGGGGACGGCCGGGCGGGGTTCGACAAGGGCGGGTGCCCGGTGGTGCGACTCTGGTCTGCCGGTGCGCGTGGGGTTAGCGTTGCCGCGTGACTCTGTTGCGCACCGACCGGTCCTGGCGTGAGGAGGTGCGTCACCGCGTGCCGGTGCGGTACCTCCCCCAGACGACGCCCGACCACCTGCGCGGCACCTGGCGCGACGCCAAGCCGGCCCGCATCGACGCCGCCCTCGCCGCCGCGCTCCGCCGGCCGACCCACGGCTGGCTCGTCGCCGCGGCCTCCGCCGACGTGCCCGCGGGCCGCACGCTGCTGCGCACGGTCGCGGGTCGCGAGGTCGTGCTCTGGCGCGGAACCGACGGATCGGCGCTCGCCGGCCCCGGCACCTGCCCCCACCTCGGCGCCCGCCTGCAGGACTGCGACGTCGTCGAGGGCACCGTGCTCTGCCGCTGGCACGGGATGCCGCTCGGCCGCGACACCCGCTCGGGCGACTGGATGGCGTATGCCGCGCACGACGACGGCGTGCTCGTGTGGGTGCGCCTCGGCCGGGTCGAGGACGGCGAGGACGCCACCGACACGCCGGTGCTCGCGACCCGGCCGCCCCTCGAGGACTCCCTGGTCTCGGTGATCTCGCTCGCCGCGGCGTGTGAGCCCCGCGACATCGTCGCCAACCGCCTCGACCCGTGGCACGGCGCCTGGCTGCACCCCTACGCGTTCAGCGACCTCACCGTCGACGACGGCGAGTCGACGCAGGACAAGCTCGTGCTCGATGTCGCCTACCGCCTCGGCCGCACCTTCGCGGTGCCGGTTCGTGCGGAGTTCACCTGCCCCGACTCGCACACCATCGTCATGACGATCACCGAGGGCGAGGGCACGGGCAGCGTCGTCGAGACCCACGCGACCCCGATCACCGCCCCCGGCGAGCACCCGGCCCGCACGGTCATGACCGAGGCCGTCGTCGCGACCTCCGACCGGTTCGGATTCAGGGTCGCGATGGGTCTGGCGCCGCTCGTGAGGGTCGGCATGCGGGCCTCGGCCACCCAGCTCTGGGCCGACGACCTCGTCTACGCGGCGCGGCTCTACGAGCTGCGCCGGCGGGCCACCGCCGAGCGGTAGGACCGGATGCCGCGGCGCGCCAGCCGCGGCACCGACCCCAGGCGCGAGCCCATCGGCACCGACCACACCCCGTGGCCGGGCAGCCCCCACCCGGCGAGCAGCCGGTCGGCGGCCATCCACCCGGTCGTCGCCGCGCGCTCCATGAGAGCGACCGGCAGGTCGCAGCGCACGGCGTCCCCGGCGAGCACCACCCTCGGGTCGGGCGTGCGGACGCCCGGCCGCGACCGCCACGGCTCGAGCCCGACGAGCACGCAGTCGCGCTCGACGACCCACTCCTCGTGGACGACGTCGAGGGCCGTCGTCTCGGGGTAGAGCCGGTCGAGCTCGGCCCGCATCCGCGCGCGCAGGTCTGCCTCGTCGGTCTCCTCGGGCAGCGCGTAGGCGTGCAGCTCGACGACCGACCCACCGGTCCGCGCGTGCCACTGTGCCGCGTGGTCCTCGAACAGCTCCAGCACCGACACGTTGTCGACCGGCCCGTAGCCGCTGGTGCCGAGGAACGGCGGTCGGTGCGCCTGCACGGGCCCGGACAGCCAGAGCCGCCACACCGCGAAGGCGGGGGCGGAGCGGATGCCGGCCACGGCGTCCCGCCAGGCCCGGCCGCCGCCGTCGCCACCCCCGAGCCCGGCCGAGGACGACACGACCCGCCGCAGCCCGACGGGGTCCAGGGCCAGGACCACGGCATCCGCCGGGAGCCACTCCTGCTCCTCGTGACCGGGCACGCCGTGCAGCACCGACAGCCCGGAGCCCGCGTCGGAGACCGACCGCACCTCGCGGCCCGTCACCACGTCGACCCCGAGACCGTGCAGGTGCCGGCCGAGCGGCGCCCAGAGCGTGGAGTCGTAGTCGTCACGGGGCACGTCGAAGAGCAGCCCCTCGGCCGACCCGACGAAGTACATGTGGAACATCGCGACCAGCTCGGCGCCGGAGAACTCCCGCGGGTCGGCGAAGAAGCTGCGCGCGAACACCTCGAGGGCGAGGTGACGGGCACCCTCGGGGAAGCGCAGCCGGTCGAGCACCTCGGCCGCGCTCACGCCGTCGAGGGCGGTGTAGGTGGCGGGGAAGTCGACGTCGAGCAGGCCCAGCGCCGCCTCGACGTCGACCGCGGCCAGCCCCTTGAGGTCGAAGCTCGGGCTGCGCGCGACGAACGCCGCGAGGTTGAGCGGTGGGGTGCGGGGGATCCTCGCGAACGAGTCGGCACCCCCGCCGGCCCGCACCAGGGGGTAGTCGTCGAGCGGGCGCAGCCGCTCGAGCGTGGGGTCGGTGCGGCGCAGCACCGTCCGCAGGTTGTAGTACTGGCGGAAGAACGCATGGAACCCGCGGCTCATCCGGCCCGACTCGCCACCGAGGTCGACCGGCCACGAGCGCACCCGTCCCCCGAGGGCCGCCTCGCGCTCGAGCAGCGTGACCCGGATGCCGCGCTCCGCCAGTCCCAGCGCCGCGGTCAGCCCTGCGATGCCGCCACCCACGACGACGACGTGCCGCGCGGACGGCGGGACGGCATCCGCCCGCGACACGTGGGCCGGGGCGGGCGGACGGTGGAAGACGGCCCTGCGGTCCAGTCCCGGACGCCACCGCGGCGCGCGACGTCGCGGGATCATGACGGCGACGACCCGGCGACCGTGTGCAGGACGCCGCGCTGCCACCCGGCGTACGTGCGGTGCTTGACGTCGACCAGGCCCGCCCCCTGGACGCGGTCGCAGATGCTCTGCACCGAGTCGAAGTCGCGCACGCTCGTGTAGAGGTAGCGGTGCAGGGGCACGTCGGAGCGCTTCACGACGGCCAGCGGGA
>DATITJ010000307.1:0-1789 GCA_035467935.1 Ornithinibacter sp. | reverse complement strand
CGCCGGCCCGACGTCGGGGGCGTGGCGGCCCCCGCGCACGAGCCGCTCGACCGGTGGGACGCCCAGGAGGTCGAGGACGTCGAGCGCCGGCTCGACGTCCTGCGCGCCCTGGACACCCTGACACCGAGGCAGCGCGCGCCGGTCGTGCTGCGCTACTTCGAGGAGCGCAGCGAGCGTGACACCGCCGAGATCCTCGGGTGCTCCATCGGCACCGTGAAGCACGAGAGCCACGACGCGCTCGCCCGCCTCCGCGCCGCGATGCCGCGCGTCGACCTCGAGACCGGGGGGTCGAGCTGACCACCGACCTGCGTGACCTCCTCGAGCTCGCGAGCGACGACGTCGCCGAGGTCGACCTCGCCCAGCACGCGTGGGACACCGCCCGCGCCGAGCGCCGCGCCGTGCGGCGGCGGGTCCTGCTGGGCGCGGGTGCCGCCGTGGCCGCCGCCACCCTGGTCACAGTCGTCGTCCGCGACCGGGCCGCTCGGGGCCCGGGCCCCGTCGACGACACGACGGTCCCGCCGGACCGCCTGCCGACCGCCGTCGTCGGCGGTGTGACGGTCCACCTGGCGCCCGAGCCGGGCGGCGAGACCGTGCTGCCGCGGTACGTCGACGCCGACGCCCTCGCCCTTCCCGAACGGATCGGGTTCGAGGACGCGGGGGCCCTGCCCGGGTTCGGCCCGGGTGCGGTGCTGACGTCGAACGACGGCTCCGTGCGGGCCGTGCTCCTCGCGTGGACCCCGGGCGCCGACGGGATGCTCCCGGTGCTGCACACCCCGCTGCGGTCCGACGGCACCGAGTACCTCCGGTGCGTCGAGGTGCCCCTCGTGCGGGCCGACCCCACGGGTTCCGGTCAGGGCCTCGTCCTGGACCCCCGGGCGATCCGCGTCGACCGCCGAGCCGTGGTGTTCCCCCAGCCCGGCGAGGTGGTCGTGCTCGATGCCCGCGACGGCACCGCCGACCGGATCCCCGTCGACGACCCCACCCTGCACCGCGCGGCGTGGGCCAGGGACGCGCGCACCGTCGTCGCCACCGGGGCGGACCGGTCGTGGTTGGTCGACACGGTCGACGGCGTCGTCACCCCGGCGGGTGGACCGGTGGAGGCCGGCTGGGTCGGCGTCGTGACGACCGACGACGGCGTCACCTCGTTGCGCACCTTCGCGGGATCCGGCCGGCTCACCGGAAGCAGGCCGCTGCGCGGGCCGGTGCTGGAGGTGTCGGGGGCGACGGTGAGCAACACCGAGGGCTGGGGGGTCGCGCACGCGTCGCTCGGCCCGACCTTCGTCGGGGCCGTCTCGCGCAGCCAGGGCCTCATCGCCGTGCAGAGCGACCTGCGGCCCACCCCGCGGGTGCTCGCGACCGCGCGCGTGCCGGGGGTGCCCAGGGGGGCGTACCGCCCGCTCGTGTGGGGGCCGCGTGACGTCGTCGTGCTCGAGTCACGGTCCTACCAGGGCCTGTCCGAGAGCCCGACCCTGCGCCTGCTCGCGTGGGACGTCATCGGCGGCAGCCTCTCCCGGGTCGGGGAGGTCGGGCCGGTGCGGGCGGCGGGCAACGGGTTCACCGGCGCCCACGCCCTCTGACGCGCATCCGGACGTGGGGGAGCGCAGCCGGCACTGCGGCGTCCACCCGGGCGCGGCACCAGCCGGGGCCCCTACCGCTGGGCGCCGGTGGCGATCGGGCGCGCGGGGTCCTCGATCCACTCGCTCCACGAGCCGACGTAGGGGACGGAGTCGATGCCCGCCGTGGCCAGCGCCAGCGACATCTGCGCCGCGGTGACGCCCGAGCCGCACGA
>DATITJ010000306.1:0-4025 GCA_035467935.1 Ornithinibacter sp. | reverse complement strand
GGCCTTCCAGCTGCTGCGGCACGACCTCGGCGACGACCCGGTGCTCGTGCTCGACGACGTCTTCGCCGAGCTCGACACCGGCCGGCGCGAGCGGCTCGCGACGATGATCGGCGACTGCGAGCAGGTGATCATCACCGCGGCCGTGCCCGCCGACGTGCCGTCCGGGCTGGCCGGCCGCACGTATGCCGTGACCCTGGGTTCGGTGAGCGAGAGTGAGTGATCGCGAGCCGCCTTCCGGCACAGGCGATCCCGTCCCCCTGACCGGGAAGGACACTTCCGGCGACCCCGCGGACCCTGCATCCTCGGGGGAGGAGCTCTCGGATCAGGACAGCGCTTCCCCCGGGGAGTCTCCGGCGCTGCCCGTCGGGGATGCCGGGGAGGCTGCTGCCGCCGCGCTCGCCCGCGCCCGGGTGGCGGCGAAGGCCAAGGGGCTGCGGCCCGGTCTGAAGCCGCGGCGACGCACGAAGGACATCCCGGTCTCACAGCGCTCGTCCACCGGACGCGACCCCAAGCTGCTCGGTGACCAGCTCGACCAGTTCGTCGTCGAGCGCGGGTGGGCGAGCGACGTCGCCGTGGGTGCCGTGATCGGGCGCTGGCCACAGATCGTCGGGCCCGACATCGCCCAGCACTGCACGCCGGTGGACTTCGTCGAGGGGGTGCTCACGATCCGCGCCGACTCCACGGCCTGGGCGACCCAGCTGCGCCTGCTCTCCTCGAGCCTGCTCGCGCGGCTGGCCGAGGACGTCGGCGAGGGGACGGTCGGCGAGCTCCGGGTGGTCGGGCCGGGGGCGCCGTCGTGGTCGCGCGGGCAGCGGCGCGCGAACGACGGCCGCGGACCTCGCGACACCTACGGCTGAACGGGCTCCTGACGTCGCGAGGGGGGCCTCGACCCGGGCGAGCGCGGCGCGGCAGGATGCCGACCATGACCCAGACGCCGGACCCCGTGCAGCGCTACCTCGACTCCGCGTCGGATGCCGGGCGGGCGGCCTACCTCGCCGTGCGCGAGCTCGTGCTTCGGCACGCCCCCTCGGCCACCGAGACGCTCTCCTACGGCATGCCCACCTTCGTCGTCGACGGCTCGCGCCTCCTCCACGCCTCGGCCTGGACGGAGCACCTCGCGATCTACCCGCTCCCCGATGAGCGTGATCTCGATCCACAGGCCGCCACCGACCTCGAGGCGCACAGCTCGGGGGCCAGCACGCTCAAGCTGCCCTACCTCGAGCCGTTCCCGACCGCGCTCGTCGACGCGGTGGTGCGGGCCCACGTCGCCCGGGTCGCGGACGGGCGCTGACCCGGCGAAGCGCACCTGACCTCGCGGGGGCCACCCATTGGCTAGGGTCGGGGCCGTGAGCGACGCACTGGTGCACCGGTCCGACGACGACCGCATCGCGGTCGTGACGCTGGACTCCCCGGCGAACCGCAACGCCCTCTCGCGCCGCCTGGTCGCCGAGCTCACCGAGCACCTCACCGACGCGTCCGGCGACGAGTCGCTGCACGGGGTCCTCCTGCGCAGCTCGCACTCCGTGTTCTGCTCCGGCGCCGACCTCAAGGAGGCGCAGACGCTCGACATGGTCGACGCCGCCCGCGCGATCATCGGCGTCCAGCGGGCGATCGCCGCCCTCCCCGTGCCGGTCGTGACCAGGCTCGACGGGCCGGTGCGAGCCGGAGGGCTCGGGCTCGTCGCCAGCTCCGACGTGGTGGTCTGCCGCGACGACGTCACCGTCGCCCTCACCGAGGTGCGCCTGGGTCTGGCCGCCGCCGTCATCTCGATCCCGCTGCGCGCCCGGCTCAGCCCGCGCGCGGCATCCGACTGGTTCCTCACCGGCCGCAGCGTCTCGGCCAGCGAGGCCCGCGACCAGGGCCTGGTCACCCGCGTGGTGCCGGAGCAGGAGATGGATGCCGCGGTGGCGCGTGTGCTCGACGACCTCCGGGCGGGTGCCCGTCAGGGCCTGGTCGAGGCCAAACGGCTGCTGACGCGCGACCTCGTCGCGTCGTTCGACGCCGACGGCGAGGAGATGGCGCGGCTCTCGGGGTTCCTGTTCCACAGCGACGTCGCCCGTGAGCGCATGGCGGGCGCGCTGCGCCGCTGAACCTCCCCACGTTCCGGGGTGAGGAACGTGTGTGGTCCGCTCCCCGGGGCCCGGCGACTCTCGTGGTGGGACGGCACGCGTCGCCCCACACCACTGAACGCAAGGGAGCGCCAGTGCCGACCGTGACGATCCACCCCACGGGCGAGGTCATCTACCTCGAACCCGGTGAGACCGTGCTGAGCGGTCTCTACCAGGCGGGGTTCGCCTACACGGTCGGATGCCGGCGTGGTGGTTGCGCGATCTGCAAGGTCGACTGCCGTTCCGGAGAGTTCGACTACAACCATCTCATCGCCGACACCGTCATCACCGAGGCCGAGCGCACCGACGGCACCTGCCTGAGCTGTCGTGCCGTCCCCACGACGGATCTCACCATCGAGCTCCGGGGCGAGAACGTCCGCCTCGTCAGCACCTTCCTGCACCAGATCAACGACAAGGCCCGGCAGCGCGCCGAGGCCCATGCTGGCGCGACCCAGTCGGTCGGCACCAACCACAAGGAGCACCAATGGGAGTCATGAGGTTGGGCTACGCCCACGTCCGCGTCACGGACCTGGCCGAGGCCAAGGACCACTACGCCAACACGATGGTCCTCTACGAGACGCACGCCGAGGGCAACAAGGTCTACTACACGGCCTGGGACGAGTGGGACCACCACTCGGTCGTCCTCGAGGAGGGCGGCGTCGGCCTGGTGAAGTTCGGCTGGAAGGTCGAGAACTCCAGCGACATCGACGACATCGAGAAGAAGGCGCAGGCCTTCGGGGTCACCGTCGAGCGGATGAGCAAGGGCGAGAACCCCGAGATCGGGGACGGCATCCGCTTCACGACGCCGTCCGACCACGTCTTCGAGGTCTACCACGAGGCCACCCTCGTCGGCACCGAGGTGGGCACCCACAACCCCGACGCCTTCCCGCGTCACCTCGTGGGCGTCGGTGTGCCGGCCCTCGACCACTCGCTCATCACCGCCGCGGACCCGGGTCTCATGGACCGGTTCCTCACCGCGGTCTTCGACTTCTACCCGACCGAGCGCGTGCAGACCAGCCTCGACTCCGACGCCGACATCATCGCGACGTGGATGACGAGCAACAACCAGATCCACCAGCTCGCCGTGCTCTCCGGCCCCCAGGGCAAGCTGCACCACTTCGCCTTCCGGCTCGGTGACTGGAACGAGGTCGGCCGCGCCGCGGACCTGTTCTCCATGGACGACGTGCCGATCGACATCGGCCCCACCCGCCACGGCATCACCCGCGGCCAGACCGTCTACTTCTTCGACCCGTCAGGCAACCGCAACGAGGTCTTCGCGGGTGGCTACCTGGCCTACCGCGACCGCCCGATGGCCGTGTGGACCCCCGAAGCGCTCGCCAAGGGCGTCTTCTACCACGCCCGCGAGCTCAACGACGCGTTCACCTCGGTCCTCACCTGACCGACCCCGGGTCCCCGTGCGGGGACCCGCCCGCCACCCTCCGGTGGCGGCGGCACGCCTCGAGGCGCCGCCACCGCGGTGGCCGCTGCCCACCCGACCACCCGTCCACCCACCCGTCACCGTCGACGAGGAGCCGCACATGCTGGTCCGCACCGAGACCGTCCTGACGTATGCCGGGGCACGGGTCGCGCTCGACGCGGCCGTCGTGCGGGCGGAGGAGGTCGGTGGCGCGTTCAACGTCGCCGTGACCGACAGCACGGGCGGACTGCTCGCCTTCGCCCGGATGGACGGGGCCTTCGCCGTGTCGGGGGCGATCGCCCAGGACAAGGCGTGGACCGTCGCCGGGTTCGGCGGCATCCCCACCGACGACTTCTACATCGCGATCGCCGGTGAGGACGCCGTGCGTGAGGGCATCGCCCAGCGCGGCCGGGTCGCGGCCTTCGGCGGTGGCGTGCCCGTCATCGTCGACGGCACCCTCGTCGGGGCGGTCGGCGCGTCCGGCGGGTCCGCCGCCCAGG
>DATITJ010000305.1:0-6065 GCA_035467935.1 Ornithinibacter sp. | reverse complement strand
GCCCACACGGTGGCGTAGCGGCCGAGGGTGACGTCGATGATCGTGCGGAGGTGCTGGGGGTGCCCGACCGGCGCGACGCCGCCGATCGCGAACCCGGTGTGCTCGCGCACGAAGCCCGGGTCGGCCTGCTCGACGCTCGCGAGCCCCGCGAGGTCGGCGACCTTGTCGACGTCGACGCGGTGGCACCCGGAGGCCAGCACGAGCAGCGGGAGGCGCTCGCCCTGGTGCGTCGTCGCGACGAAGACGAGGCTGTTGGCGATCTCGGCGGGGGAGACGCCCAGGGCCTCGGCGGCCGCCTTCGCGGTGCGCACCGCGAGGGGCAGGTGGCGCACCTCGGGGGTCACGTGGTGCAGGGCGAGCGTCTCCATGACCGACCGGACGCCGGGGTGCCCGGACAGGTCGCGCGACGGGGCCGGGTCGCCCGGCTCTCGGGTCATGCGACCAGCGTAGTGACCCCCGGGGCGGGGTTGACCGCACGTCGGTGGGGCGCGTTATGGTGGACCCACGAGTCGAACACCTGTTCGACTGCCGGGGTCACCCGGCGACCCTGTCCGGCCCACGGCCGTGTGGGCCCGACGAGCCTTCGGAGGTCACCATGGTCCGTCGCCACGACGAGCCGGTCAGCGTCCGCGGCGACGACGGCCCCCGCGACTTCGTCTGGCGCGGCCGCCGCTACACCGTGTGCGCCGTGCTCGCCTCGTGGCAGGAGCGGCGGGCGTGGTGGCGCGAGGCCGGTGACCATCTCGCCGTGCCCGGCATGCCGAGCCCGCAGCGCCGGGTGTGGCGGGTCGAGGCCCGCCCGCCCTCGGGCACCGCCGGGGTGTTCGACCTCGGCCGCGACGACGACCACTGGCTCCTCCTGCGAGCCCACGACTGAAGCCCTCGACCGAAGCACGACCGAAGCCCCCGACCGAACCATGACCGAGGAGAGACCTGATGAGCCACGCCGAGACCACCCTCGACCTCCTCGACCGCTCCCGCGAGGCGCTCACGAACGGGTATGCCGCGTCCGCCGCCTCCGCGCGCTACCTCGCCGCCTCGCTCGCCGCGCTGCGGGCCGGGGCCGCGCTCGTCGCCGCCCGCTCGGCCACCCGCCCCGGTGCCGGCCTGGCCTCCGGCGGCGACGGCCCGCACGACGTGTGGGCGCTCACCGCCCGCGTCGCGCCCGAGCTCACCGAGTGGGCCCAGCGGTTCGCCGCCTCCACGGGGCAGCGCGTGGGCGTCGAGACCGGCCTCGTGCGGGTCACCGCCCGCGAGGCCGACGACCTGCTGCGCGACGCCGAGACCTTCGTCGACCTCGCCGCCCGCCGGCTCGGGGTGCCCGCCGTGCCGCGGCCGCAGCGCCTCGTGCCCGTCCGCTCGGCCTGAGGGCGTCGTGGACGGGTTCGCCCACCTCCACGTCGCCTCGGGGTTCTCGATGCGCTACGGCGCGTCCATGCCCGAGGACCTCGTCGAGCGCGCCGCCGCGCACGGCCAGGGTGCGCTCGCGCTCACCGACCGCGACGGGCTCTACGGCGCGGTGCGGTTCGCCACGGCGTGCGGCCGTGCCGGCATCGCCCCGGTGCTCGGCGTCGACCTCGCCGTCGAGCCCCTCGCGCTCGGGGCCAGCGGGCCCGGGGCGGTGCGCGCCGGTGCCGGGGCACCCGCACGCGACCCCGGTCCCGCGCGCGATGCGGATGCCGTCCGCGCACGCCGTGGCACGGCATCCGCCCCTGCCCCGAGACCCCGCACCCCGGTGCGCGGCGGTGCCGTCGTCGACCCCCGCCGCCCACGCGTCACCGTGCTGGCCCGGGGCCGCCTCGCGGGCACCGCCGCCGGCGTGGGCTGGGCGGCGCTGTGCCGGCTCGTCACGGCCACCCACCTGCGCGGCGAGCGCGGCATCCCCGTCACGACCCCCGACCTGCTCGCCCGGTGGTCCCGTGCGGCGGGGGAGGATGCCGGGCCGGGTCGCCTCCTCGTGCTCCTCGGCCCCGACTCCGACGTCGGCCGGGCCGTGCTCGCCGGCCGGCGCGACCGGGCCCGCCACCTGCTCGCCGCGTGGCAGGCCGTGCTGCCCCGCGACGGGCTCGCCGTCGAGGTCGTCCACCACGGCGGCCCCGAGGGCACGCCCGGGTGCCGGTCGCACGCGGCGCGCCTGCTCGGCCTCGCCGACGCCGCCGGCGTCCCCGCGGTGCTCACCGCCGCGGTGCGGCACGCCGACCCCGACCAGGTGCGCACGGTCGACGTGCTCGACGCCGCCCGGCGGCTCGTCGTGCTCGACTCGCGCCACCTCGACCGGGTCACCGACGCGGGGCACCTCGCGAGCACCGCGGCGATGCACGCCACCGCGCTCGAGGTCACCGGTGGCGACCGGGCCCGCGCCGACCGGCTCGTGGCGATGACCTCCCTCGTCGCCGACGAGTGCACCCAGGAGGCCCGCCACGACCTCGGCATCGGGGCGGTGCACCTGCCCGAGGCCGAGGTGCTCGGCATCGAGCCCGGCACCGACCCCATGGCGGTGCTCGCACAGCGCTGCCGCTGCGCGGTCGGAGGGCGCTACCCCGGGGCCGGGGAGGCGGAGCGGCAGGTCGTGCTCGACCGGCTCGACGAGGAGCTCGCGGTCATCGGCACCCTGGGCTACCCCACCTACTTCCTCACCGTCGCCGAGGTCACCGACCTCATCCGGGCCCGCGGGGTGCGGGTCGCCGCCCGCGGCTCGGGCGCCGGCAGCCTCGTCAACCACCTCCTCGGCATCAGCGGGGTCGACCCGATCCGCCACCGGCTGCTCATGGAGCGGTTCTGCTCCCCGTTGCGCGCCGAGCTGCCCGACATCGACGTCGACGTCGAGTCGGCCCGCCGCACCGAGATCTACGAGGCCGTCCTGACCCGCTTCGGCGCCGAGCGGGTCACCTGCGTGTCGATGATGGACACCTACAAGGTGCGCCACGCCGTGCGCGACGTCGGCGCCGCGCTCGGTCTGCCGCCCACCGAGGTCGACGAGATCGCCAAGGCCTTCCCGCACATCCGCGCCCGCGACGCCCGGCACGCCATCGCCGACCTGCCCGAGCTGCGCAGCCGCGGCCTCGACAGCCCCCGCCTGGCCGCGTTCTTCGACCTCGTCGAGGCCCTCGACGGACTGCCCCGGCACATCGCCCTGCACCCGTGCGGCATCGTGCTGTCCAACAGCGGCCTGCTCGACCGCACCCCGGTCGAGGCGAGCTGGCTCGGCTTCCCGATGACCCAGTTCGACAAGGACGACGTCGAGACGCTGGGCTTCCTCAAGCTCGACGTGCTCGGCATCCGCATGCAGTCGGCGATGGCGCACGCCGTGGCCGAGGTCGAGCGGGTGTCGGGGGAGCACATCGACCTCGACGACGAGGCGCAGGTGCCGCACGACGACGAGGCCACCTACGAGCTGATCCGCACCACGCGCACCCTGGGCATGTTCCAGATCGAGAGCCCGGGCCAGCGCGAGCTCGTCGGCAAGCTCGGCCCGAGCCGGTTCGGCGACCTCGTCGTCGACATCTCGCTCTTCCGCCCGGGGCCGGTGAAGTCCGACATGATCACGCCGTTCCTCAACAGCCGCCACGGCTGGAGCGAGCGCCGCTTCCTCCACCCGAGCCTGGTCCCGGCGCTCGAGGAGACCGAGGGCGTCGTCGTCTTCCACGAGCAGGTGCTGCTCATCGTCGCCGAGACCACCGGCGTCACCCTCGCCCAGGCCGACGAGGTGCGCCGCAGCATGGGCACCCCGCAGGGACAGACCGACGTCGAGGCGTGGTGGCGCCCCGCGGCCGCCGCCCGCGGCTACTCGGCGGACGACCGCGACCGCATCTGGGAGGTCCTGAAGTCGTTCGCGAGCTTCGGCTTCTGCAAGGCGCACGCCGCGGCCTTCGCGCTGCCGACGTTCCACTCCGCCTGGCTCAAGGCGCACCACCCCGCGGCCTTCCTCGCCGGCGTGCTCACCCACGACCCGGGCATGTACCCCAAGCGGCTCATCCTCGACGACGCCCGCTCCTTCGGCATCCCCGTGCTCGGCCTCGACGTCAACGCCTCCGGCGACACCTACCGCCTCGAACCGGTGGACGACGTGCCACCGCCGAGTGAACCCTCGGATGCCGTGCCGCCGGCGTGGCGGCGGGCGCACCAGCCCCTCGGCATCCGGCTCTCGCTCGCCGACGTCAAGGGCATCAGTGCCGCCGAGGTCGCCCGCACCGTGGCCGGCCAGCCCTACGCCGACCTCGGCGACTTCTGGACCCGTGCGCGGGTGAGCCGGCCGGTCACCGAGCGGCTCGTGCTCGCCGGGGCGTTCGACAGCCTCCACGGGATGGGCGGCGGCGGGCTGGGGAGGCGCGGGAGGGTCACCCGCCGTGACCTGCTCCTCCACGTCACCGAGCTCGAGCGGTGGGAGCGCTCGGGCGGGTCGCCGCGCAGCACCCGCCGGCTCGCCCTGCCGCGCAGCGCCGCCCGCGAGGTCGAGGCGGCGGGGGTCGACGTCCGTGAGCGGGCCGCGGCGCAGTCGCAGGCGGCGCGCGAGGTCGTGCCCGCGCAGGAGCAGCCCACCCAGCTCACCCTCGACCTCGGCGACCGGCCGCGCCTCGTGGCCGGCGCCGGCCTGCCCGAGATGACCGGCCCCGAGCGGGTGCGCGCCGAGCTCGACGTGCTCGGGCTCGACGTCTCGGCGCACGTCGTCGAGTTCTACGCCCCGCTGCTGCGCGCGCTCGGCGTCACCCGCAGCCGCGACCTGGTCGGCACCCGCAGCCGCAGCGAGGTGTGGGTCGCCGGGGTCAAGGTGGCCACCCAGACCCCGCCGGTGCGTTCCGGCCGCCGGGTCGTCTTCCTCACCCTCGACGACTCCACCGGGCCGTCCGACTGCACGTTCTTCGAGGACGTCCAGGGTCCCTACGCCGGGGTCGTCTTCCACTCGTGGCTGCTCCTCGTGCGCGGGGTGCTGCGCCGCACCGGCGACCGCGGGGTCTCGATCCGCGCCACCGGCGCCTGGGAGCTCGCCGCGCTCTGGGACGCCTGGCAGCTCGGCGGCCTCGAGCGCGTGCACGTCGCGATCGCCGCGGGGGAGGCGGATGCCGTGGCCCGGGCCGAGGCGGCCGAGGCCGCCGCGCGCGAGCAGGACGCCCGCACCGGCCGCCGGGTGCTCGTGCACGCCTCCGGCTTCCGCCAGTCGCCCTACGCCGACATCCGCCCGCCCGGCGCCGACCCGCGCTCGGGACGGGGTGCCCCCGATGGCGGGCAGGCCCCGCTGGTGCCCGCCGCACCCGCCGCGGCGCTGCCCTCGCGCAAGCTGTGGCACGCGAGCCCCGGCAGCTCCGGACACTAGGGTGGGAGCACCCGAACGACTGCGACACCGAGAGACGAAGGGAGACCCGACGTGGCCGACGAGCGCGCCCGGACCCGTCGGCCCGGCGCCCAGCCCGGTCTGCGCACCGCCGCCGTGCAGGCCGCGGTCGACGCCCTCGCGCAGCACCGCTCCGCCGAGCTGGGCCGCCCGCTGCGCGTCCTCGACCTCGGGGGCGGCACTGGTGGCACGGCCGTCCCGCTCGCCGCGGCCGGCCACGACGTCACGGTCGTCGACCCCAGCCCCGACGCCCTCGCCTCGCTGCGCCGCCGCGCGGCCGAGACCGGCACGTCCGAGCGCATCCACCCGCTGCAGGGTGACACCGACAGCGTCGGTGAGCCGGATGCCGGTGGCGAGCGGCCGGCATACGACCTCGTCTGCCTCCACGGCACCCTCGAGGTCGTCGACGACCCCGACACCGCCCTGGCCAACATCGCCTCGGTCCTCGCGCCCGGCGGCACCCTCTCGCTCGTCGTCGCCCAGCGGCTCCCCGCCGTGCTCGCGCGGGCGCTGGCCGGCCAGTTCGCCCGGGCGAGCGCCATCCTCGAGCGCCCCGACGGTCGCTGGGGCGACGACGACCCGGCGCCGCGCCGGTTCGACGAGGCCGAGGTGCTCGCCCTCCTCTCCGCCCACGGCCTCACGCCGGTCGACAGCCATGGCGTGCGCATCTTCAGCGACCTCGTGCCGTCGGCCCTCGTCGACTCCGAGGCCGACCGCACCGCCCTCCTCGAGCTCG
>DATITJ010000304.1:0-1637 GCA_035467935.1 Ornithinibacter sp. | reverse complement strand
GGTCCGCGGGTCAGCGGGCCTTCCCGGAGGTGAGGAGCTCGGTGGCGCCGATGACCTGGGCCGGGCCCGTGGTCGGGACGACCATGACGAACGGCTCGAGGTTGCTCAGCGTGAACGACGTCGTCGCCGTCCTCCTCCCGGTGACCTTGGCGTACTCCGCGGGGAGCACGACCTCCTTGGCGGCGGCGTTGAGCGAGACGGTGTCGGTGCGGCGCATCAGGCCGAACGTCACGGCACCGCCGCCGGCGAGGCGGAACGTCACGGCCTCGTCGAGCACGGGCTGGTGCACCTGCGTGAGGCTCGCCAGCTTGCCGAGCGCCTTGGTCTGGGCGGTCGCGCTCGTGCGCAGGGCCGTCGCGAACGGGTCGTCCAGGGCCACGACCTCGGTCGCCTTGGGCTTCGGCGTCGCCAGGGCGCCGGCGTATGCCGCGACGGCGTCCTTCGGTGCGGACGCGAGGTCGTTCTTCGCGGCGATGTCGAGCAGGGGGGCGCCCTTGGCGCCGTCGCCCAGGGCGGGGAGCGTCGCGCCGGCGAACATCGGCACGCTCGCGGTGATGCGGAACGGCTCGGCGGGCGCCTCGGAGAGCATGACGTGGAGGACGTGGGTGTTGGTCTTCTCGTCCAGCGTCGTCGCGAGGATGGCACGCGGCCAGTCCCGGCCCTGTGACTGCGCCACGACGGTCGGCCTCGCCACGGCGGCGAGCCCGCTCGAGGCGACCTCGGGCGTCGCCTTGCTCGCGGCGCGGGCGTTCGCCACGGTGAGCGCGTCACCCCTGAGCACGGCCGTGCGGGCGGCGGCCGCCGCCTTGGCGTCCCCCTCGGCCGGCGCGTCGGCGGCGGTGAGGAGACGGGCCGCGACCGCGGTGGCGCCGTCGACGTCGAGCGGGGCGGCGGCGGTCTGCTCGGCCGGGGCGGGGCGCAGGCCGACGAGGGCGTCCTGCGTGCCGCACCCGGCGAGCACGAGGGCCCCGGCGAGGGAGCCGACGGCCAGCGTGCGGGCACCGGCCAGCGGGCGGCGGGCGGCTCGGGTGGAGCGGGTGGGGGTGGGACGCGGGGTCATCGGGTGATTTCCTGGGGGTCGGGGGCGTCGGCCGGGTCGGCCGAGGTCACGGGTGCGTCGGGTGCGTCCGGGGCACCCGGGCCGTCCGGAGCCGTGGGGACGGCCGGCACGGCGTCATCGGCGGTGCGGGGGTGGCGGCGCGGCCACAGCAGGGCCACGCCGACGACGAGCAGGAACAGCCCGATGAGCGCGGCGACGACCGCCTCGACGAACCAGGTCTGGTCGACGACGGTGAACGTCAGGGACTCCAGCGGCGCCCCCTCCGTCGCGACGACCAGGGTCTCGGGCGCCTCGGACTGCTGCGCGGTGAGGGTCACCGGGCCGGTCGCCTCGTCCTGCTGGCGCCACAGGTCGGCGGCGTCGAGCTCGGTGGCCGCCCCGGTGCCGCGAACGCTCGTCTCGAGCGCCCAGTCCCGCACGGAGACCCCGGTGACGGCGACGTGCCGGGCCGAGCCCAGCACGGCGGTGACGTCGGACGGGTTGGCCAGTGCCATCCAGGCCGAGCCGCCCTCGCCGGGAGTGGCCGTCACGACGACGTCGGCATCGACGCGGTTGAGCACGTCGGGGCGGATGAGCA
>DATITJ010000303.1:0-1559 GCA_035467935.1 Ornithinibacter sp. | reverse complement strand
CGGAACATCGTGCGGGTGATCGTCACCTCGGTGTAGTCGATCGGCAGCGCGCCGTCGGTGTTGTCGATGGTGAGGCTGACCTCGGCCCGGCCGAGCGGCGGGCGGCCGGCGGTGCCGGCGAAGATGACGTCCTCCATCTTGCCGCCGCGCAGGCTCTTGGCCCCCTGCTCGCCCATGACCCACGCGAGCGCGTCGACGACGTTGGACTTGCCCGAGCCGTTGGGCCCGACGACGCACGTGATGCCGGGCTCGAGGCGCAGGGTCGTCGCCGAGGCGAAGGACTTGAACCCCTTGAGGGTCAGCGTCTTGAGGTACACGGTGAGGTCAGCAGCTCTCGTCGGTCGGCCGGGCCGGCCCCCGGCCGGATGCGGCCCGACTCTACCCGCGGGGCCGCCCCGCGTCGGGACGCCACCGGGGACCGGTGGTGCCTGTGCCTCGTGTGACGGGTGGGGCGGGTGTGGTCAGGTGGCAGGGTCGGCAGGGTCGGCGGACGCGATGGCCTCGTGGTGGCGGATCACCTCGGCGATGACGAAGGTGATGAACTTCTCCGCGAACTGCGGGTCGAGCCCGGCCTCGTCGGCCAGCCCCCGCAGCCGGGCGATCTGCCGCTCCTCCCGCGCGGGGTCGGCCGGTGGGAGCCCGGCGGCGGCCTTGAGCTCCCCCACCCGCTGGGTGGCCTTGAAGCGCTCGGCGAGCAGGTGGACGAGCGCGGCGTCGATGTTGTCGATGCTCGACCGCAGCCGGGCGAGGTCCGGGGGGATGTCGCTCACGCCGCCATCGTAGGAAGGTCCGGCGGGTGCGTCAGCGCACCGTCCACGAGCCGGTATGCCGCCCACACCCTCGTCCCGGCTTGCCCGCCCGGCACGGTCGCGGAACCTTCATCTCGGCATCCCTTCGGTTCCCGCGCGATGGTGAGGGTCCGCGCTGCATGCGGGAATGTGGGGATCAGAGCTCGCGGAACCCGGTCAGGCCGCGGGGCTCGCCCCACATCGGGGCGGACACGGACACGACGTGGCCGGGTCGTCCGGTGCCCGGGGGGTCCTCGCCGAGCAGCTCGACGAGACGCGCCAGCCCGGCCTCGTGGCCCTCGGCCACGATCTCGACCCGCCCGTCGGCGGTGTTGCGGGCGTGGCCGACGAGGCCGAGCTCCAGCGCCCGGGCGCGGGTCCACCAGCGGAAGCCCACGCCCTGCACCCGGCCCCGCACGAAGACGGTCAGGCGCCGCGACCCGGTGGGGGGGCTCGGGTCCATCCCCCGATCGTAGAGGGCGCCGTAACCTCGCCCCACGTGCGCGCCTCCGTCACACCGTCCCCACCAGCCCCTAGCGTGGTGCCCCATGAGCACGGTGCAGGCTCACGGGCGCCCCCACGACACTGCCCCCGGTGCTGACGATCCCGTCGACACCCGGGAGGATGCCGCGCGGTCTCGGTCCGGCAGCACCCGCCTACCCGGCCTCGACGGCCTGCGCGCCCTCGCGATCACCGCCGTGCTCGTGTTCCACCTCGACCCCACGTGGCTGCCCGGGGGCTTCCTCGGCGTCGACGTGTTCTTCGTCGTCT
>DATITJ010000302.1:0-7333 GCA_035467935.1 Ornithinibacter sp. | reverse complement strand
CCCTGGGCCGAGGCGAGGAGGAGTCCGCCGAGGGGGGTGAGCAGGCGCGCCAGCACGACCTGGGTCTCGGGGTCACCGAAGCGGGCGTTGAACTCGATGACCCGCGGGCCGCGCGGGGTGAGCGCGAGCCCGACGTAGAGGACGCCGGAGAAGGGCGTGCCGCGCCGGTGCATCTCGTCGACGACCGGCTGGGCCACCCGGCGCACGACCTCGTCGACGAGACCCTCGGGGGCCCAGTCGAGCGGGCTGTAGGCACCCATGCCACCGGTGTTGGGGCCGGCGTCGGCGTCGCCGACACGCTTGAAGTCCTGGGCGGGGCTGAGCGGCACGACGCTCGTGCCGTCGCACAGGCAGAAGAGCGAGACCTCGGGGCCCGAGAGGAACTCCTCGACGACCACCGCACCGTCGGGCCTGGCGAGGCAGGCGCGGGCGTGCGCCAAGGCCTCCTCGCGGTCATCGGTGACGACGACGCCCTTACCGGCGGCCAGCCCGTCCTCCTTGACGACGTGGGGGGCCCCGAGCGCGTCGAGCGCCTCCTCGACCCCCTCGATCGTCGTGCAGACGTGCGCCAGCCCGGTCGGCACCTCCGCGGCGGACATGACGTCCTTCGCGAAGGCCTTGCTCCCCTCGAGCCGCGCCGCCTCGGCCGACGGCCCGAAGCACGCGATCCCCGCCGCGCGCACGGCATCCGCGACACCGGCCACCAGCGGGGCCTCCGGCCCGATGACCACGAGGTCGATGCCGAGGCGGGTCGCGAGCTCGACGACGCCGGCCGGGTCGGTGACCCCCGCAGGCAGCGGCTCGCAGGCGGCGAGCTCGGCGATGCCCGGGTTGCCCGGGGCGGCGACGACCTCGTCGACCGAGGGGTCGAGGGAGAGGGAGCGGACGATGGCGTGCTCGCGGGCGCCGGACCCGACGACGAGGACCTTCACGGCGACCAATCTAGGGGGCGAGCGGCGCGTGGCGCGGTGCGGCCCGGCATCCGCACACCTCTGGCGACGACCGACGACGGCGCCCCACCCCGCGAGGCGTCTGCGCCCCACGCCCCGAGACGCCCGGCAATCCGACCGCGCGGCGGTCCGGCATCCGCGACCCCCACGGGCGCGGCCGCGACCCGCGACTAGACTGGTGAGTTCGGTGGCCAACGACCACCCACACCGTCGCCCCACGCAGGAGAGCCCGTTCCGTGACCGCCCCCCACCCGGTGCCCGACACCTCGCCCGACGTCACCGCCGAGCTCGCGCACGAGCAGGCGCACGTCGACCGGGTCTACGCCGAGCTCGAGAAGGCGAGCGTGCGGGCCGCCGACGTCGAGGCCGACGGCCTGGCGCGCGGGCGCACCTCCCGCACCGGCGACGTCCGTGACGAGGAGATGACGGGGCTCTTCGAGCGCGACGCCCTCGTCTACGCCGCGGCCCGGCGCCGCTCGACGATCGAGAAGCAGTACGAGGGGCTGGTCTTCGGGCGGCTCGACCTCGGCACGGAGCAGTCGACGGCCGACGAGCGCGAAGTGCGCTACATCGGCCGCCTCGGCGTGCGTGACGACGACTTCGAGCCGCTCGTCGTCGACTGGCGCGCCCCCGCGGCATCGGCGTTCTACCGTGCCACCCCCGTCGACCCCATGGGCGTCGTGCGTCGCCGCGTGCTGCGCTGCAAGGGCGCCACGGTGATCGGCGCCGAGGACGACCTCATGGTGCCCGAGGCGCCGGACGACATCGTCGTGCTGGGTGACGGCGCCCTCATCGCCGCGCTCACCCGCAGCCGCGGTCGGCAGATGCGCGACATCGTCGCGACGATCCAGCGCCACCAGGACGAGGCCATCCGGGCCCCGTCACGCGGTGTCACCGAGATCAGCGGCGGCCCGGGCACCGGGAAGACCGTCGTCGCGCTGCACCGCGCGGCATACCTCCTCTACTCGGAGCGGCGGCGCTTCGAGAACGGCGGCATCCTCGTCGTGGGGCCGTCCGCGGCCTACACGGCCTACATCGAGCGCGTCCTGCCGAGCCTGGGCGAGGAGTCGGTGGCGCTGCGGGCGCTCGGCGACCTCGTCGACGGCATGACCGCCACGCGCCTGGACAGCCCCGAGGTCGCCGCGATCAAGGGTTCACTGCGCATCCGCCGGCTGCTCTCGCGCCTCGCGTCGCACGCCCCGGCAGGGGCGCCGCGCGAGTTCCGGGCCTTCGTGGCCGGACACGCCGTGCGTCTCGACGAACACGTGCTGCGGCGGGTGCGCTCCGAGGTGTTGCGCAACCACCAGCACAACCTCGGGACGGATGCCGCGCGCACCGCGCTGGCCGAAGCCGCATGGCGCTCCGTGCGGCAGGGCGAGCGCGACGTGTTCCTCGACGCGTTCGGCGGCTCGCGTGACGTCGACGAGTTCATGGCGTCGTGGTGGCGTCAGGTCGACCCGCGCGAGCTGCTCCTGTCGCTGGCCGACACCGACCACGTGTACGCCGTGTCGCGTGGCGTGCTCGACCACGAGGAGGGCGCCGCGCTGGCCTACTCCTACCGCGAGGCGCTCGAGGTGGGGTCCTGGTCGGTGTCCGACGCGGCCCTCGTCGACGACCTCAGCGCGCGGCTCGCGCCGGTGCAGACGGCCGAGCGCGAGGATGTCGGGTTCTACGACATCGAGGAGTTCGACGACCTGTCGGCCTACGGCGTGCTCGATGTGCGCGCCGGGGTCGACCGCCGGGTCGTGGCCGACCCCCAGATCGGCGTCGTGACACCGGCCGACGCACGCGAGCGGCTGATGATGGGCCGCGTCGACCGGCCGTCGGGCTACGCCCACGTGCTCGTCGACGAGGCGCAGGACCTCTCCCCGATGCAGTGGCGGATGCTGTCGCGGCGCGGCCGGTCGGCGTCGTGGACCGTCGTCGGGGATGCCGCGCAGGCGTCGTGGTCGGACCTCGTCGAGGCCGGGCGGGCCCGCGAGGAGGCCTTCGCCGGCCAGCAGCGCCGGGCGTTCCACATGGACACCAACTACCGCAACGCGCGTGAGATCTTCGACCACGCGCGCGACGTCATCCTCCCCCTCGTGCCCGACGCCGACATCCCGAATGCCGTGCGCGAGACCGGTGTCGAGCCCGTCGACCGCGTCGTGGAGGGTTCGGTGGCCGCGGCCGCGGCGGATGCCGTGCACCAGCTGCTCGAGGAGGTCGAGGGCTCGATCGCGGTCATCGGCGCCCGACGGTGGGCCGAGCGGCTCGCCGGGCTCGACGGCGCCGGCCACGGTCGCGTGCAGGTCATCGACCCGCTGTCGTCCAAGGGCCTGGAGTGGGACGCCACTGTCGTCGTCGACCCCGAGGGCATCACCGGCGAGGCGCCCGGCGGGGTCCGCGTGCTCTACGTCGTCCTGACCCGTGCGGCCCACCGCATGCACGTGCTGCGCCCGACCTGACGCAGCCGGACGTCGGGTCGGCGCTCGACGTGTGTGGGAACCGGCGCCCAGGAGCCGGTCTTCACACGCAACCAGCTCAGAGGCCCCAGAAGGGGCCTCTGAGCCCGACCTGCCTGAAGTAGTCCGCGGCCTGTGCCGGGTCGCGGCGGGTGTAGCCGTGCTCCAGTCGGCCGGCGTACCAGTGGCCGGCGAGGCGCCAGAGGGTCGGCAGGTCCATGACGTAGCCGCGGTCGTTGCCGGTGCGCGCGAGCCAGGCGTCGACGCAGCCGGTCGAGCAGAACAGGCTCTGGTGCCGGCAGGTGTGCACGACGTCGTCCCAGATGTGCCGGGCGGGGACGAGGAAGTGCGCGACCTGGTCGCCTTCGGGCGGGCCGTCGGTGTCGACGTCCCAGGCGTGCCCCGTGCCGCATCCCGGGCAGCGGGTCGCGACCAGGACGGATCGCTCCGTGCGCACCACGTGCGGCACCGCGAAGGAGTCCCAGGCACAGCCGCCCCACCACAGGGTCGCCTCGCCCATCACGGAGAATCCCAGCGGGATCGTCGCGAACGGGTGCGCCATGACGATCCGCTCCCGGGAGTCGAGCACCACGTGGCGGGCCCGGGCCAGGGCTCGAAGTCCCTCGGCCACCTCGCCGAGGGTCGCATCGAGCTCACGGGCCACGTCGCCGAGCTCTGGAGCTCGGCCCGTCGTGGCCAGTGACCGGTACACCGCGACCCGCAGGTCCTCGAGCTCCACCGGAACAGTCTGACGACTCGGCGAGGAACCGGGAAGCCCTCACCCGATCGCTACTCGTCCCCCCGCAGGGTGAACGAGCGCAACCGGTCGCCGGTGAACCAGACCGAGCCGACGGTCACCAGCGTGGCGACGATCGCGGCATACGCGGCGCCGATGCCGGCGGCATCCACGAGGGGGCTGACCTCGCTGGCGAGCTCGCGGCCCCAGGCGCCGACGGAGACCCAGCGCACCCCGGGGAAGACGGACCCCAGCACACCCTCCCAGAGCAGGGCGAAGAGGAGGCCGATCACGACGGCGTGCCGGGTCAGCGCCGCTGCGCCGAGGAACAGCGCGGAGTAGACCGTGCCGGCAACCGCGGCGCCCACGCCGATCGCGACGGCGCGACGGGGCTGCGACGGGTCGAGCACCAGCCCGACGACGAGGAGTGGCAGCGCGCCGAGCGCCATGGTGGCGGCCCACGCCGCGGCGTACTTGCTGACCGCGATGACGTGCCGGCTCACCGGTTTCGAGAGCAGGTAGACGATGGAACCGTCGTCGACCTCGGGGCCGAGGACCGCCGTCGACGCGAGCAGCGCGACGAGCGGCAGGGCGAGCGTGAACCCCAGGCCGACCGCTGCCTCGACACCCACCTCCCGGTCGGTCAGGGCGCGCACGAGGACCGACAGCACGAGGAGCGCCCCCGGGATGAGCACGATGACGAGGCCGCGGCGACGACCGAAGACGGCCTGGGTGGACAGGCGGAGCAGGGTGCGGTTCATCGCTCAGCCGTCCACCAGGTAGGCGAAGACGCTCTCGAGCGACTCGTCGGTCGGGGTGAGCTCCCGGATCCGGATGCCGTGCTCGCGCGCCACCCGCGGCAACCGGACCGCGAAGGTGCCGAAGTCGGACACCGAGACGTCGACACCGCCCTCGCCTCGCAGTGAGACCGCCATCACCGAGGGATCAGCGATGAGGCAGGCAGCGAGCCGCCGGTCGTCGTCGGTGACCACGACGTACTGCACCGGGCGGTCGGTCATGAGCCGCCGGATCTGGCCGAAGTCGCCGGATGCCGCGTGCCGCCCCGAGACCACGACCTCGATCTGTCGGGCCACCTGCTCGACCTCCTCGAGGATGTGCGAGCTGAACAGCACGGTGCGCCCCTCGGCGCCCATCCGGCGCAACAGCGCCATGAGGTGCAGGCGCTGGCGCGGGTCGACACCGTTGAACGGCTCGTCGAGCAGGAGCACGGCGGGGTCGTGGACGAGCGCCGAGGCGAGCTTGACCCGCTGGCGCATGCCCTTGGAGTAGGTGCCGATCCGACGACCGGCCGGCTCGGTCATCTCCACCACCTCCAGGGCCCGCGCGGTGGCGGCCCCCGGGTCGTCGAGGCCGTGCAGCTCGGCGTTGGCGAGCACGAACTGGCGCCCGGTGAGGTAGCCGAAGCTGACCTCGCGCTCGGGCACCAGGCCGATCGTGCGGTAGGTGTCGGTGCGGCGCCAGACGGGCTCGCCGTCGAGGGTGACGGTGCCGGCCGAGGGGGCGAGGAAGCCGGACATCAGCGCGATGAGCGTGGTCTTGCCGGCACCGTTCGGCCCGAGGAGGCCGGTCACCCCGGGGCGCACGGTCATCGAGATGCCGTTGACGGCCACGACGTTGCCGTACCACCGCGATGCCTGGTCGACGCGCAGGACGCTCATGCGGTCGACACCCGTCGGTAGCGCCACACCAGGGCGGCGAGGCAGGCCGCTGACAGGGCGACGAGCACGCCGACGTAGGCGAGCTCCATCCCGGTCGACGCGGGCGGCGTCGGGGCGTCGGCGCCGGTCCAGGCCGCCATCAGCCCACGGTAGAGCGAGTACGGCGAGAACAGGCCGGCGATCTCCCCGACCCGGGGCCGACCCTCCTCACCGGCGATCCCCTGGATCGCCGTGACGATGCCGTTGCCGATGACCAGCAGGGCGATGGTGGCGACGACGGCGAACCCCCGACGGGTCGACCACGACGCGATCAGACCGGACACCCCGGCGAGCGACAGCGCGAGCAGCACGGCGAGGGCCAGGGCCACCCCCGCCTCGCGGGTCTGGTCGGCGACGTCCAGCTCGACGAGCAGCGCCGCGGCGTACAGGATGACGATCGGCAGCAGCAGGAACACCAGCGTCGCGCCGAGCAGCGACACCCAGCGGGCCACGGCGTACGTGCTCGACCGCAGCGGGCGGGCGAGGTAGAGCGAGATGGTGCCGTGCCGAAGGTCTCGCGAGAAGAGCACCGGCGCCTGGGCCGCGACGAAGATGCCGAGCAGCACCTGGGTGGTGGAGGCGTACTCCGCGTAGCCGATCGGCAGCTCGTCGAGGCCACCGAAGGCCATCACCCCGCCGACGATGACGGCCGGCACGAGGTTCATCGCGAGCAGGACGAAGGGCAGCACCTTGGACTTCCCGGACCGGCCGAGGCCGAACGCGTTGCGGAAGCCGGTGACCATCAGCGCCGAAGCGA
Organism: Ornithinibacter sp.; assembly: GCA_035467935.1. GTDB lineage: Bacteria > Actinomycetota > Actinomycetes > Actinomycetales > Dermatophilaceae > Fodinibacter. Next base: position 728 of record DATITJ010000302.1, on the reverse strand, counting down.
TCGCGCCCGGCCCGACCCGCGTGCCGGTGTAGGGCCGGTAGCCGAGGTCGTGGATGACGCTGCCGCCCTCGGGCGTCGCCGACGACGGGTCAGACACCGGGCACCTCCTCGACGGGGTCGTTCATGTCCGGGTCGGCGTCGGCCTCGGCGTCGGCGTCGTGGTCGGGGTCGGCGTCGACGACGTCGGTGTCGGCGAAGACGTCCTCGATGCGGCGGTGGTCGACCTGAAGACGGACCAGGCCCAGGCCGAGATCGCTCGCCACGTCCCGGATCAGGTCGCGCACGTCGACCAGGCCCTCGGTGGCGTCGACGGTGAGCATCGTGCCGCGCGCTGCCGTGGCAACTCCGGCGCTGGTGAGCGCGGCGGCCATCCGGCCCTGCGCGTCGTCGCCCAACACCTCCACGAGCAGGGCACCCGTCGCGTCGAGGAACTCGTCGGTGCGCGAGGCCCGCAACAGTCGGCCGCCGTCGAGGACCACGACGTTGTCGCTCACCCGCTCGAGCTCACCCAGCAGGTGGGAGGTGACGATGACCGCGATGCCGAAGTCGTGGCCGATCCGCCGGACGAGACCCAGCATCTCCTCGCGTGCCGCGGGGTCGAGGCCGTTGGTCGGCTCGTCGAGCAGCACGAGCCGCGGGTCGTGGGCCAGTGCCTGGGCGAGCTTGGCCTTCTGCTTCATGCCGGTGGAGTAGCCGCCCATCGGGCGGTACCGCTCCTCGGCGAGCCC
>DATITJ010000301.1:0-5789 GCA_035467935.1 Ornithinibacter sp. | reverse complement strand
CTCCCAGCCGATCGACGTGTGCACGAGCACGACCCCGGCGTTCGAGGAGACCCCCCGCCGGGCCCTGCGCTGCCACAACCCCGTGAGGTGACCCGATGACCGACACCGCCACCACCCCCGTGACCGCCCCCGACGGCGGCGGCGACGTGCTCGTCGACGTCCGCGGCGTCAAGGTGCACTTCCCCATCAAGCGGGGCGTCATCTTCGACAAGGTCATCGGCCACGTCTACGCGGTCGACGGCGTCGACCTCCAGGTCAGGCGCGGCGAGACCTACGGCCTGGTCGGTGAGTCCGGCTGCGGCAAGTCCACGCTCGGCAAGGCGATCCTCAACCTCGAGCCCCCCACCGAGGGCAGCGTCGTCCTCGACGGCACCGACATCGCCTCGCTGCGCGGCGAGGAGCTGCGGCGCCGCCGCAAGGACATCCAGATGGTCTTCCAGGACCCGATGAGCAGCCTCGACCCGCGCCAGTCGGTCGAGTCGCTGCTCGTCGAGGGCATGCGCGCGCACGGGCTCGACGTCGACGGCGTCGCCACCAAGAATCGCCTGCGCGAGCTGCTCGCGGCCGTGGGCCTGCCGCCCGCCGCCCTCACGAAGTACCCCCACGAGTTCTCCGGCGGCCAGCGCCAGCGCATCGGCATCGCCCGGGCGCTCTCGGTGGAGCCCAAGCTCATCGTCGCCGACGAGCCGGTCAGCGCCCTCGACGTCTCGGTGCAGGCGCAGGTGATCAACCTCCTCGAGGAGCTGCAGGACAAGTTCGAGCTGACCTACCTCGTCATCGCCCACGACCTGGCCGTCGTGCGCCACATCAGCGACCGGATCGGCGTCATGTACCTCGGGGGCCTCGTCGAGGAGGCCACCGCCGACGACCTCTACGCCCAGCCCCTGCACCCCTACACCCGGGCGCTGCTCTCGGCCGTCCCCGTGCCCGACCCGCTCGTCGAGGACTCGCGCCAGCAGATCCTGCTCACCGGCGACCTCCCCTCGCCCTCCAACCCCCCGACCGGGTGCCGGTTCCACACCCGCTGCCCGTGGCGCCAGGAGACGCGGTGCGACACCGAGCGCCCCCAGCTGCGCGTGCTCGACCTACCCGGGATGCCGGAGGGGCACAAGGTGGCATGCCACTTCGCCGAGGCGATCGACCGCGGTGAGATCACGCCGCATGAGGTCACCCCCGTGCTCGTCGCGCCGGACGACGACGGCATGGTCGACGACCCCTTCATGGGCCCGGCCTCCGTCACCGAGGTGCTCTGACCCGCTGCCCCGTCCCGTGCACCACAATGGGCGCATGAGCCGACTCCTGACCGACGACGAGGTGACGACCCAGCTGAGCGCGCTTCCCGGGTGGCAGCGCGAGGGTGACGCGATCGTGGCGACGGTCGAGGCCCCCGACTTCCCGGCGGCGATCCGCCTCGTCGAGGCCGTGGCCGACGAGGCCGAGCAGATGAACCACCACCCCGACATCGACATCCGGTGGCGCACGACCCGGTGGCTCCTCACGACCCACGACGCCGGCGGCCTGACCCAGCTCGACATCGAGCTGGCCCACCGCATCACCACGGCCGCTCGCGCCCAGGGGGCGACGGTCGGTGCCTGAGCAGACCCCCGCCGCACCCTCCACCCCGGACCACGACGAGGCGCACGAGAAGGGCTTCGCCGGGCGGCTCAACTGGCTGCGCGCCGGGGTCCTCGGAGCCAACGACGGCATCGTCTCCACGGCCGGTCTCGTCATCGGCGTCGCGGCCGCGACCGCCGAGCGCGCGCCGGTCCTCACCGCGGGCCTGGCCGGGCTCGCGGCCGGCGCGATGAGCATGGGCGTGGGTGAGTACGTCTCGGTGAGCACCCAGCGGGACTCCGAGCAGGCCCTCATCGCCAAGGAGATCCGAGAGCTGCACGAGGAGCCCGAGGCCGAGCTGGCCGAGCTGGCCGGGCTCTACGTCGCCAAGGGCCTGACCCCGCAGATCGCGCTCGAGGTGGCCGAGCAGCTCACGGCCCACGACGCCCTCGGCGCCCACGCGGAGGCCGAGCTCGGCATCGACCCCCACAACTTCACGAACCCGTGGCACGCGGCCTGGGCGTCGATGGTGGCCTTCACCGTGGGCGCCCTGCTCCCACTCCTCGCCATCGCCCTGCCGCCCGTGGCGTGGCGGGTGCCGGTCACCGTCGTCGCGGTCGTCCTGGCCCTGGCCGGCACGGGTCTGGTCAGCGCCCGGCTCGGCAGGGCCGACGCGAAGCGAGCCACCGTGCGCGTGGTCGTCGGTGGCCTGCTCGCCATGGGGGTCACCTACGCGATCGGTGCCCTCGTCGGCACCCGGCTCGGCTGATGGCTCGGCTGCTCGTCGTCCAGCACGAGCCCGACGCCCCCGTCGCATGGCTCGGCGAGTGGTGGACGGCGCTGGGCCTCGAGCTCGACGTCGTGCGCGGTGACCTCGGTGAGCCCGTCGCCGAGCACCTCGCCGGCCACGACGGCCTCGTCGTGCTCGGCGGCGCGATGGGCGCCTGCGACGACGCCACCTCTCCGTGGCTCGCCGCCACCAGGTCACTCCTCGCGGATGCCGTGCGCCGCGAGGTGCCCACGCTCGGCGTGTGCCTCGGCCACCAGCTCGCCGCCGTGGCCCTGGGCGGGCGGGTCGACCGCAACCCGTCCGGGCGCACGGTGGGCCTCGTGCCGGTCGCCCTCACGGAGGCCGGCGCCCGAGACCCCCTGTTGACCGGCCTCGACGGGCGGGTCGCGGTGCACTACAACGACGACGTGGTCATCGAGACCCCACCCGGGTCCTCGCTCCTCGCGACCACCCCCGACGGACGGCCGCAGGCCCTGCGCCTCGGCCCCGCTGCGTGGGGCGTGCAGTTCCACCCCGAGACCTCCCCCGAGGTCTTCGGCGCCTGGCTGCGGTGGGACTCCCCCGAGGGGCTCACCGACGCGCAGGCCGACCTCCTCACCCGGGTGACCGCCGCGCGTGAGCTGCTGCGCGCCTCGTGGCAGCCGCTCGCCGAGCGCTTCGCCGCCCTCGTCATGGCGTGCGCCGACGGCACCCGCCCGGTGGCCACGGCCGACGGTGGGACGACGGCGGATGCCGTGCGTGCGGCATCCGTCACCCCCTGAGTCACCCTCTCGCGCAGGGCGGTAGCCTCGGCAGCGGAGGGTCCCGCACTCCGGCGGTCGACCCGGCCGCACGGAGCCGACATGACCGCACCGTCCTCGACCGCACCCCGCGAACGCGTCCTCGTGCTCGGCGCCGCGGGCCGCGACTTCCACGACGTCAACGTCCTCTACCGGGACGACCCGGGCGTCGAGGTCGTCGCGATCACCGCGACGCAGATCCCCGACATCGCCGGCCGCACCTACCCGGCCGAGCTCGCCGGTCCCCTCTACCCCGACGGCATCCCCATCGTCCCCGAGGACGACCTCGAGGACCTCGTCCGGCGCGAGCGCGTCGACACCGTCGTGCTGGCCTACTCCGACCTCGCCCACGCGCAGGTCATGCACCTCGCGTCGCGCGCGATCGCGGCGGGGGCCGACTTCGTCGTGCCCGGGTGGCGCAGCACCGCGCTGCGTTCGCGCCGGCCCGTCGTCGCCGTCACCGCGGTGCGCACGGGGGTCGGCAAGAGCCAGACCACCCGCCACATCGCCGGGCTCCTGCAGGCCGCCGGCCGGCGCGTCGTCGCCGTGCGCCACCCGATGCCCTACGGCGACCTCGCCGCCCAGGCGTGCCAGCGCTTCGAGACCGTCGACGACCTCGTGCGGCATGCGTGCACGATCGAGGAGCGGGAGGAGTACGAGCCCCACATCGCCGCGGGGGTGGTCGTCTACGCCGGCGTCGACTACGGCCGGATCCTGCGCGAGGCGGAGGCCGAGGCCGACGTCATCCTGTGGGACGGCGGCAACAACGACCTGCCGTTCTTCCTGCCCGACCTGCACCTCGTGCTCGTCGACCCGCTCCGTCCCGGCGACGAGGTGGGCTACCACCCGGGCGAGGCCAACGTGCGGATGGCCGACATCGTGCTCGTCGCGAAGTGTGACTCGGCGCGCCCCGAGGACGTCGAGGCCGTCGAGGCCTCGGTGCGTGCGGCCAACCCCCGCGCCGAGGTGCTGCGCTGCGACAGCCCCGTGACGCTGGACGACCCGGCCGTCGTGACCGGGCGACGGGTGCTGGTGATCGAGGACGGTCCGACCCTCACCCACGGCTCGATGAGCTTCGGCGCCGGGGTCGTCGGGGCCCGGGCCGCCGGGGCCTCGGAGATCGTCGACCCGACGCCGTATGCCGTGGGCTCGCTCGCCGGCACCTTCGAGCGCTACCCCAACGCGCGCGGCATCCTGCCGGCGATGGGCTACGGCGAGGAGCAGACCCGCGACCTCGAGGCGACCGTGCGGGCGATGGTCGAGGCGGGCGTCATCGACGCCGTCGTGTCGGGGACGCCGGTCGACCTCACGCTCGTGCTGTCGGTCGACGTGCCCCTGGTGCGGGCACGCTACTCGCTGCGCGAGCAGCAGCCGGGTCGGCTCGACGCCCTGCTGCGGGCCACCGTCACCGGCTGACTTCGCGGAACCCCTCAGTCGTCGAGGCGCTCGCCGCGCAGCGCGGCGAACAACACCGGCGCGAGGTCGGCCTCGCGCACGTCCTCGAGCGACACCGGTCGGCCGTCCGGGCCGGCGAGCGGGACCCGCCAGTTCGGGTACTCGTCGTTGGTGCCGGGCTGGTTGACCGCACGCAGGTCGCCCACGACGTCCGCGAGGGCCACGGCGAGCATCCGGCTCGGCGTCAGGGCCATCCAGCGGTGCAACGCCTCGACGGTGGCGTCGATGCCGGCGCCGGGCCGCAGCAGCCCCCGCTCGATGCACGCGTCGCGCAGCCTGGCGATCGACGCCTCCTCCTGCGCGCGCTCCTCCTCGACCGGGCGGGTCAGCAGCCCGAGCTGCTCGCGGATCGCCACGTGCTCGAGCGAGAGGTAGCCCGCCGAGGGCGGCAGGTCGTGGGTGGTGACGGTCGACAGGCACAGGTCGCGGTAGTGCTCCGGCGGCTTGGGCCGGTCGTCCTCCCACTCGAACCAGAGGATCGAGGTGCCGACGAGGCCCCGCTCCATCATGTAGTCGCGCACGTGGGGGGCCACGACGCCCAGGTCCTCGCCGATGACGACCGCCCCGGCGCGCTGCGCCTCGAGCACGAGGATGCCGAGCAGCGCCTCGTGGTCGTAGTGCACGTAGGTGCCGTCGGCAGGCGCGCCGCCGGCCGGGATCCACCACAGCCGGAACAGGCCGATGATGTGGTCGACGCGGATGCCGCCGGAGTCGCGCAGCACGGTGCGCACCATGTCGCGGAACGGCGCGTAGCCGAGCTCGGCCAGCCGGTCGGGTCGCCACGGTGGCTGGCTCCAGTCCTGACCGAGCTGGTTGAACTGGTCGGGCGGCGCGCCCACCGTCACCCCACGAGCCAGTGCGTCACCGAGCCCCCAGGCGTCGGCCCCCGCCGGGTGCACGCCCACGGCGAGGTCGTGCACCACGCCCAGTGACATGCCCGCCGTCAGCGCCTCGTGCTGGGCCGCCGCCAGCTGCTGCTCGAGCAGCCACTGCAGCCACCTGTGGAAGTCCACGTCGTCGGCGTGCCGCTCGCGGAAGACGGCGACGGCGGTGCTCGACGGGTCCTGCAGCTCGCGCTCCCAAGCGGCCCACGGCAGCCCGTGCGCCTCGGCGAGGGCGCACCACGTCGCGAACGTCGTGAGCCCCTCCCCCTCACGCTCGCAGAACTCGGCGAAGGACCGCTCGCGCCGACCGGTCAGGCCACCGTCGAA
>DATITJ010000300.1:0-1695 GCA_035467935.1 Ornithinibacter sp. | reverse complement strand
GCAACGAGGGCAAGGAGGCCCCCGGCTGGGCCGTGCAGGTCATCCACCCCGGTCGGTCCATGACCTGGGCGCCGGGCACGAGAACCGCACGCTCGACCACGAGCACCCCGTCCACCGCGGCCGATGCGGCCCACGCCCCCGCGCGTGGTGAGGGTGAACGGCGTCGGGTCCCTCGCAAGCGCCGACCGGCGACCACGGCCCGGCGACCACGCGAGTCGATGAGGCGAGGAGAACCCCCCACGCGGGGCGAACCGCCGGCGCGTGGAGAACGGCCAGGGCCGCGGCCGTCGCGGGGCAGCCCGCGCGAGGTCGAGATCACCACCCCGACCGGGCGCACCTACCGCTCCCAGGCGCCACCGCTGACCGGGTGGGGCTGGGAACCCACCAGCCCCGAACCCACCCGACCCCGCAAGCGACCTCGCATCGCATCCCGCCTCGAACGACACCTCGTCGACCTGCTCGCCACCGCCTGACGGGCCGCCGCCCCCCTTCGACGGGTCTCGCCGACGGACCGGCCGCCCAAGGGCGACCGGTCCGTCGGATGGTGCGTGTCGTCGGGTCAGACGGTGGCGTGTGCCCGCTCCCAGGCGCCGTGGCCGCCGAGGATGTCGGAGACGTCATCGAAGCCGCGCGACCGCAGGAGGCTGGCGGCGACCGAGCTCCTCCACCCGCCGGCACAGTAGAGCAGGATCGGCTGCTTCGGGTCGAGCTCGTCGGCCCGGCCGGCGAGCTCCGCCAGCGGGATGTGGACGGCGTCCGGCAGGCCGCCGGCCGTCAGCTCACCGGCGTTGCGGATGTCGACCACCTGCACGTCGCCGCGTCCCAGGGCGGCGTCGACCTCGGCCACCGTGAGGCGGCTCGCGTGGGTCACGTCGTCCTCGTGGGCGAGGAGGTAGGCCTCCGCGTCGGCGACGACACCGACGACGTGGTCGTAGCCGATCCGCGCGAAGCGGACGGCGACCTCCTGCTCGTGGCCCTCGGGGGCCATGACGACGATCTGCTGCTTGGGCGTGAAGACCATCCCGACCGTCTCCGCCATCCGGCCGTCGACCGGCACGTTGACCGCGCCGCGCAGGTGGCCTGCCGCGAACTCCTGGGTCTCCCGGGCGTCATGCAGCACGGCGCCGTCCGCCAGGGCGGCGTCGACCTCGGCCGGGGAGAGCACCGGAGCAGCGGCGTCGACGTCGCGGACGTCGCGCTCCTGGCGGTTGAGCATGGCGTTGAACACGAAGTACTGCGGCGCGGCGGGCTGGCCCTCGGTGACCACCTCGAGGAACTCGGACTCGCTCATCGGCTGGCACGCGTAGTTGAAGGCGCGCTGCTCGCCGATCGTCGACTGACGCTCGGTGGAGAGGTTCTTGCCGCAGGCCGACCCGGCGCCGTGGGCCGGGAAGACGCGCACGGCATCCTGCAGGCCCATCAGCTGGTGCTGCACCGAGTCGTACAGCATGCGGCCCAGCTCGTCGGCGGTGACGCCGATCGACGCGAGGAGGTCGGGGCGGCCCACGTCGCCGATGAACAGGGCGTCACCGGTGAGCACGCCGTAGGCGACCGCGTCGTCGGCGTGTTCGTACACGAGGACGGAGATCGACTCGGGGGTGTGGCCGGGGGTGGCCATGATCTCGAGGGTGACGTCGCCGAGCGAGATGCGCTCACCGTCGGCCAGCGCTCGCGAGGGGAAGTCGGTGGTCGCGG
>DATITJ010000299.1:0-2811 GCA_035467935.1 Ornithinibacter sp. | reverse complement strand
CGGCGAAGAAGGCTCCGGCCAAGAAGGCCCCCGCCAAGGCCGCTCCCGCGAAGCAGGCTCCGGCCAAGAAGGCCACCGCCAAGAAGGCCCCGTCCAAGAAGGCCCCCGCCAAGAAGGCCCCGGCGAAGAAGGCGGCGAAGTAGCCCGGCTGCCGGGACCCGCGCCCGTGTCGCGCGGCGGTGACGGCTCCAGCCCTCGCCGCCGCGCGGCGTCTGTGTTTGGCTGGGCCCCATGACTGCAGCTCTCGTCGTCGACGGCGGCGCACCGCTCGTCGGCGACATCGAGGTCCGGGGGGCCAAGAACCTCGTCTCGAAGGCGATGGTCGCCGTCGTCCTGGCCGAGGAGCCGTGCCGCCTGCGCGGCATCCCCGAGATCTCCGACGTGCAGGTCGTGAGCGGGCTGCTGGAGCTGCACGGCGTGCGGATCGACTCCACCGACCGCGACGGGGAGCTGCTGCTCGACCCCACGTACGTCGAGCAGGCCCAGTCCGCCGACATCGACACGCACGCGGGGTCCTCCCGGGTGCCGGTGCTGCTCTGCGGGCCGCTGCTGCACCGGCTCGGGGAGGCCTTCATCCCCGACCTCGGCGGGTGCCGCATCGGCGAGCGCCCGATCAACTACCACCTCGACGTGCTCCGCCAGTTCGGCGCGGAGGTCGAGAAGCGGCAGGACGGCCTGCGCCTCACCGCCCCGCGCGGCCTGCACGCGGCCGACGTGCACCTGCCCTTCCCGAGCGTCGGGGCGACCGAGCAGGTGCTGCTCACGGCGGTGCGGGCCCGGGGCCTGACGACACTGCGCAACGCCGCGATCGAGCCCGAGATCATGGACCTCATCGCCATCCTGCAGAAGATGGGTGGCCTCATCTCCGTGCAGACCGACCGCACGATCAGAATCGAGGGGGTCGACCGCCTCGGCGGCTTCGACCACCTCGCGATCCCCGACCGCATCGAGGCGGGGTCATGGGCCTGCGCGGCCCTCGCCACGCACGGCGACGTCTACGTGCGCGGGGCGCAACAGCTGCCGATGATGCCCTTCCTCAACGTCTTCCGTCGGATCGGCGGGGCGTTCGACGTCGACGACGAGGGCATCCGGTTCTGGCACCCGGGGGGCACCCTGAACGCCATCGCCCTCGAGACCGACGTGCACCCGGGGTTCATGACCGACTGGCAGCAGCCGCTCGTCGTGGCGCTCACCCAGACCTCCGGCCTCTCGATCGTCCACGAGACGGTGTACGAGAACCGACTGGGCTTCACCGAGGCGCTCGTCGACGCCGGGGCGCGGATCCAGACCTACCGGGAGTGCCTCGGCGGCTCACCGTGCCGGTTCGGCCGCGCCAACTTCCAGCACTCGGCGGTGATCTCGGGGCCGACCCCGCTGCGCGCGGCCGAGATCACCGTGCCCGACCTGCGCGGTGGGTTCAGCTACGTCATCGCGGCCCTGGCCGCGCAGGGGCGCTCGACGGTGCACGGCATCGACATCATCAACCGCGGCTACGAGCGCTTCTCGGAGAAGCTCGAGGCCCTGGGCGCGGCGGCCAAGGTCGACTGACGCCGGGGGAAGGCTGGGGCGGACGCCGGAGCGTCAGCGGATGGTCTCGCCCGGCCCGATGCCGACCACCCACACGCGTGTCGCCACCCGCCCGGCGTCGTCGAGCTCGATGCTGACCCGCTGGCCGACCCGCAGGTGGCGCAGCCCGCTCGCGACGGCGGAGCCCGGTGGCACGTCGACCTCGACCCCGTCGTCGAGCAGCGCCGAGCCGGAGCCGTCGTCCTCGATGCGGTGGATGGTGGCCTGCACACCGGGAACGGTAGCGCGCGCGAGCGCCTCGACGCTGTGCGGGCCCAGGCCGAGCCGCACCGCGGCGGCGAGCGACGCCGCGTCGTCGACGTCGACCCGCAGACCCGGGAGGTCGAGGTCGAGGCGGGTGTGGCCGAGGCGTTGGTGGGCCGCGGCGCTGCCGGGGCCGAAGGCGGTGGGCACCTCGTCGCCCACGCGCTGGGACGGCGCGGGCAGGGTGAGCAGCGCGGTGCCGTCGTCGCCGGCATCCGGGACGACACACCTCGGATGCCGTGCCGCCGCCTCCAGCGCCACCCGCACCTCGGCGGGGCGCAGCGCGGGGTGGTCGCCGAGCACCACGGCGACGCGACGGGCGCCGAGGCCGGCGGCGGCACGGCATCCGGCCGCCACCGCGGCATCGAGGCCCAGTCCCGGGTCGGCGACGAGCCCGGCGCCGGTCGGGGGGACCCACGCGGAGACGGCGGCATCCGAGGTCACGACGAGCACCGGCATCGCGGGGGCGGCGCCGACGAGAGCGGCCACGGTGTCGCGCGCGAAGGCGTCGGCGAGCGCCGCCCGCGCGCTGCGGGGAAGGTGGAGGCGGCTCTTCGCGAGCGGCCCCCCCTTGACCGGGACGACGGCCGCCCAGTCGACCACGGGTGCACGCACCCCTCGATCCTCCCAACTGGTCGTGCCGCGCTCGACATCGCCCCACGGGCGGACCACAATGCCTTGACCCGACCCCACGGAAGGCTGCGCGTGACGACCCCCACGGACCACTCCCGGCCTTTCGCCTACCGCTTCGTCGTCGCCCTGCTCCGCCCGTTGTTCATGGTGTTCACCCGGCGCGAATGGTCGGGGGTGGAACACCTCCCGGGCGAGGGCGGCTTCGTCGTCGTGACGAACCACTACTCGCACCTCGACCCGCTCGTGCTCGGCCACTTCCTCGTCGACCACGGCTTCTCGCCGCGCTACCTCGGCAAGATCGAGGTGTTCCGCGTCCCGGTCATCGGGTGGATCGTGCGCAAGGCCGAC
>DATITJ010000298.1:0-2141 GCA_035467935.1 Ornithinibacter sp. | reverse complement strand
GCAGCGCACGGGGCGCGGAGTGGCTCAGCGCGAGACGGGGGTGTCGCGCTTCTCCTTGATCTTGGCGGCCTTGCCGCGCAGGTCGCGCAGGTAGTAGAGCTTCGCGCGGCGGACGTCACCGCGGGTCACGACCTCGATGTGGTCGATGATCGGCGTGTGGAGCGGGAAGGTGCGCTCGACGCCGACGCCGAAGGAGACCTTGCGGACGGTGAAGGTCTCGCCGACACCACCACCGTGGCGACGGATGACGACGCCCTTGAAGACCTGGATGCGCGAGCGCGTGCCCTCGACGACCTTGACGTGGACGTTGACCGTGTCGCCGGCGCGGAACGCGGGGATGTCGGTCTTGATCGACGGGAGGTCGAGCTCGTCGAAACGCTGCATGACGGATGTCGCTTTCTCGCGGCCTGCCACAGGTCACCCGCGCGTGTTCGGTGATGCTCGTTCGGAAGGTGCGTCCGTCGGGCCGCGTGCTGGCCGGACCGTGGTCCGGGGCACTCCCCCTGTGGCGGGGGCCGTGACATCGACGGGACGCAACGGCCAAGTCTGCCAGAGGAGCACCCACCCGGCGAAATCCCGCCGGGCGCCCGCCCGCGGGCGGGCCCCACAGCCGGCCCCGGGCCACGGCATACGGTATGCCGGTGACGATCGACCCGGGCCTGCCCGTCGCCCTCGCGGTGGTGCTGCTCCTCACCGTGACCGTCACGACCTACCTCCTCGGAGGCCTCCCGCAGCCCGGCTCGACGCTGTTCGCGGCCGGCCGCGCCATCGTGCAGCTCAGCGTCGCGGCCCTCGTCATCGCGGCCGTGGTCCGCTCGCTCGCCCTGTCGCTGGTGCTGCTCGCGTTCATGTTCGTCGTGGCCGTCGTCACGACCGTGCGACGGGTCGAGGCACCGGGGGCCTGGCCGTGGGCCACCGTGGCGATGCTCGCCGGCCTCCTGCCGGTGGTCACGATCATCCTGCTGACCCGCACCGTGCCGCCCACGGGAGCTGCGCTCGTGCCCGTCGTCGGCATCCTCGCGGGCAACACGATGAACGGCCACACGCTCACCTGCCGGCGCGCGTTCGCGGCGCTGCGCGAGGAGAAGGGGCAGTACGAGGCGGCCCTGTCGCTCGGGCTCACCCGTCAGCAGGCCGTCGGCGAGGTCGTGCACCGGCGCGTGCCCGAGGCGCTCGTCCCCGGTCTGGACCAGGTGCGCACCGCGGGCGTGGTCACCCTTCCCGGGGCGTTCATCGGCGTGCTCCTGGGCGGCGGCTCCCCCGCCCAGGCCGCCGCGGCGCAGGTGCTCGTGCTCATGGGCATCATGGCGGCGCAGACCGTGACGGCCGTCGTCGCCGAGCGGCTCATCGGCAGGGCCCTGCTGCTGCCCGCCGACCTCAAGGGCTCGCTCCGGCCCTGACCCGCGTCGTCGTCAGGAGCGGGCGCGGCGCTTGACCAGGTCGACGGTGCCCGGCCAGGTGCCCTCGCCGGGCAGCCGCCGGTAGCCCGCGCGCCGGTAGCGTCGCTGGTTGCCCTCGCTCACCGCCCCGGTGTTGATCCAGAACGTCGTGACGGATGCCGGGGCCGCGGCCTCGGCGAGCGCGAGCAGCTCGCGCCCCAGCCCCCGGCCCTGCAGGTCGGGCGCGACCATGAGCCGCCCGGTCTCCCACACGGAGGGGTCGTCCGGCCGCAGGCGCCCGCGCACGGAGGCGACGAGCCGCCCCGGTGAACCGGACGGGGATGCCGCGCGCACGGCGTACGTCGTCCACGCACCGATGCCGGCGGTCACGTCCTCGAGGGACTCGTCGAGGGGCGGGATCGTCCAGCTGCCGGAGAGCCGTCCCTCGGGCACCCAGCAGGCGCGCTGGAGGACGAGCAGCTCGGGGGCGTCTGCGGGGGTCGCGACGCGCACGTCGAGGTCGGCGAGCGCGCCGGTCGTCGCGGCGGCGGCGAGCAGGTCGGGTCGACGGGCGGCCGTGCGCGCGAGCCGCTGCTCGTGGCGCCACGTCGCGATCGCGCCGTGGTCGCCGGACAGGAGCACCGGCGGCACCTCGCGCACCGTGCCGCCGTCGTCCCAGCGGGCCGGGCGGGTGTAGACGGGGTACTCGAGCAGCCCGTCCTCGTGGGACTCCTCGACGAGCGACTCCGCGTTGCCGACGAC
>DATITJ010000297.1:0-3500 GCA_035467935.1 Ornithinibacter sp. | reverse complement strand
GGCGAAACGGGAGGCGTCCATGTAGAAGACGTCGGCGGGCGTGCCGCCGGCGAAGCCCTGGGCGAGCTGCTGGTTCATGTCACTGGCGACGGTGACGGTCACCGTGTTGCCCGAGCTCTTGGCCCAGGCGTCGGCGGCCTCTTTGACGGCCGCCGTCTCGGCGTCGCCGGACGACGCGATGAGCATTTGGAGCTGGGCCGGGCCGCTCGCGGATGCCGGTGCGCTGGCGTCGGACTCGTCCTCGAACCCGCCGCCACCGCCCCCGCAGGCCGAGGCGAGCAGGGTGCCTCCGAGGACGAGGGCGAGGGTCGCGGTGCGACGGGTGCGAATCATGGTGACTCCTTTGTCGGGTCGTGAACGGTGGGGTAGTGGACGCTTGGTCAGGGACGTGCAGGGACGATGCCGTGGGTCGGGCGGGGCGGGGACCGTCGGCTCGGTAGCAGACGGGTCATGGAGCCGGTGGTCGGCCGGCGGTACTGCGGTCGACGGTCAGGGTGGGCTCGAGGAGCTCACCGGCGGTGGGACGTGGCCGGCCTGCCATGGCGTCGTAGAGCTGGCCGAGCACCCGTTCGGCGATCCGGTCGAGCGGCTGCTCGACGCTCGTGAGGTGGTGCATGAGGGCGTTCTCCGAACCGTCGAAGCCCGCGACCCCGACGTCCGCGCCGGGGCGCAACCCGGCGGTGAGCAGCTCGTGGTGGACGCCGAGCGCGAGGATGTCGGACGCGCACACGACGGCGTCACCGGGGCCGATCTCGGCCAGGAGCAGCCGGGCGGCCGCGCGGGCCTCGTCGAGGTCCTGCCCGCAGACTGCCTCCGGTCCGGCCACGGGGCCGCGACCGTCGCCGGCCTCCGCGCACCCCTCGACCCAGCCGCGACGCCGGTCGTCACCGACGATCGAGCCCTCGGGCCAGCCGAGGAAGGCGATGGTGCGGTAGCCGGACTCGAGGCAGTGCGCGACCGCGGCCCGGGTGCCAGCCCCCCCGTCGACGTCGACCCAGCACGTGAACGTCGGGTCGTCCCACACCCGGCCGAAGGACGCGAACGGGATGCCGTTCTCCTCCAGCCACGCCGGGCGCGGGTCACCGGGGTGGGTGTCGGCGATGACGAAGGCGTCGACGAGCCGGCGCGCCCACATCTGGCGGTAGCCATGGAGCATCGGGGAGTCCTCCGGGGAGCCGAACGGCACCACGTGCGCTCCGTAGGTGCCGGCCCGCATGCCGAGCGAGGCGAGGAACGGCGCCATCGTCTCGTTGTGCGAGCAGCGGCCGAGCGTGTTGACCTCGACCCCGATGGCCCCGGCACGCTGCGCGCGCAGCGACTGCGCGGAGGACGACGGCTGGTAGCCGAGGGCGTCGATCGCGGCCCGCACCCGCTCGAGGGTATCGGGGTGCACCCGCCCGGGGTGGGTCAGGGCGTTGCTCACCGTCTGCCGCGACACGGCCGCTCGCCGGGCGACGTCGACGATCGTCACGCGCAGCGGCGTGCCGTCCGAGGTCATCGTCGTCCTCTCGCTCTTTGATCGTTCAACACCCCGGCGCCTGGCGGGTCACACCTGCGAAGGGGTGGGATTTGAACGATCAAACCGGTAGGGTCACCACTGTGACCCAGGCCACCATGACGTGTCAACGTCTTCGCCCCGGACACGCTCGACCCGGGGGGGACCGATGACCGAGCCCACGCCCACCGACCCCCCGGTGCGATCCAGCCAACCGTGGCTGCACCTGCTCGAGGTCGCCGTGCACGGCCCCGTCACCTGCCTGTCCCACACGTCCGGTGACGTCGACGCGTCGACCCGGGACGGCGCCGCGACCGGCCTGTTCGTCGACGACCGCCGGGTGCTCGACCACCTGACCGTCACCGTCGACGGCATCCGCCCGGTGCCGGTCGTGGCGTCCACCGCAGGACCTACCACCGAGTGCCTCCTCCTCGCTCGCAACGTCGGCGACCCCGGCCCCGACCCCACCGTGGAGGTGCGCCGCCGGCGCACCCTGGGTACCACCGGCATGGTCGAGGAGGTCGTCGTCACCTCCCGCGCCTCCACCGAGGTGCGGTGTGTCGTCGAGGTCCTCGCGCACGGCGACGGCGCCGAGCTGCACACCGTGAAGACCGGGCTCCCCTGTGGCGCACCGCTCCCGGTGACCTGCGAGGGTGATCGCGGCAGCTGGGCCGACGCACGCCACCTGACCACCGTCGTGGCGCACGGCGGGGAGGCCCGGGTCGACGGTGGTGCCCTCGTCGCCCGCTGGCCGGTCGTGCTCACCCCGGGCACCGCGACGACCCTGCGGCTCGAGGTCATCACCGAGCGCGCCACTCCCACCGTTTTCGACGCCGGGCCCGGCGCGGGACGAGTCGGCTGGGATGGCGTGCGCGTCACCTCCCAGGACACGCGCCTCGGCGCCACCGTGCAGCGATCCCTGCTCGACTTGGAGCACCTCCTCCTCACCGACCCGCTCGACCCCGACGACGTCTTCGCAGCGGCCGGCTCGCCGTGGTACCTCACGCTCTTCGGGCGCGACTCCCTCTGGGCGGCGCGGATGACCCTCCCCTTCGGCACCGACCTCGCCCGCGGCACGCTACGCGCCCTGGCCCGCCGGCAGGGCACCCGCGACGACATCGGCGCCGCCGAGGAGCCCGGCAAGATCCTCCACGAGGTCCGGCGGACGGCCTTCGTGGACCCGGGCCACTTCGTCCTCCCTCCCACGTACTACGGCACCGTCGACGCCACGCCGCTCTGGGTCTGCCTCCTGCACGACGCCTGGCGGTGGGGCCTGCCCCCGGCGGACGTCGCCGCGCTGCGGCCGGCCATGGACGCGGCGCTGGGGTGGATGCGCCGCACCGCGAAGTCAAGCGACGACGGGATGCTGCGCTACCACGACGAGTCCGGCACCGGCCTGAGCAACCAGGGGTGGAAGGACTCCGGCGACGCGATGCGCACCGCCGACGGCTCCATCGCGACCGGGCCCATCGCCCTCGTCGAGACCCCGGCGTATGCCGGGGAGGCGGCGCGGGGGGCCGCCGACCTCCTCGAGAGCGTCTTCGGCGAGGACGGCACGACGTGGCGGCGCTGGGCCGGCGACCTCACCGACCGCGTGCGGGACCGCTTCTGGATCGACGGCCCCCGGGGACGCGTCCTGGCGATGGCCCTCGACGGCGTGGGCAACCCCGTCGACGGGGTGGGGAGCAACATGGGCCACGCGCTCGGCACGGGGATGCTGTCGAGCACCGAGTCCGCCCGCGTCGCTCGGACCCTCGGCTCCCCGGACGTGTTGGGCCCGCTCGGCATTCGGACCCTGTCCGCCGCCAACCCGGCATACAACCCGCTCGGCTATCACACGGGGTCGGTCTGGACCCACGACACCGCCGTCTGCGCCCACGGCCTCGCCCGCGCCGGGCACCCCGCCGAGGCGTCCCGGGCGGTGGCGGCCCTGGTCGAGGTCGCCGCGGCGAGCGGCTACCGCTGGCCGGAGCTGTTCGGGGCCGAGCCCGTCGGCGGTGCAGCG
>DATITJ010000296.1:0-4833 GCA_035467935.1 Ornithinibacter sp. | reverse complement strand
CGGTGGAGCACGACGTCGGTGTCGACCGTGCAGCGCACCTCGTGGGTGCCCGCGAGGTGCAGCACCCCACTCGCGCGCACCTCCGCGAGGCGCGGGTCGGCGCCGCGGGGGTCGGTGGTCTCCGGCGCCTCGCCCTCGAGGCCGAGCACGACGGCCTTGACCGAGCCGTGCCCGTGCCCGGTGGCGCCGAGCGAGCCGAAGAGCTGCGCCCGCACGCGGCCCACCTGCTCGAGCATCCCGTCGGTGCGCAGGCCCTCCGCGAAGGTGTGCGCGGCCCGCATCGGACCCACGGTGTGCGAGCTGGAGGGTCCGATGCCCACGGAGAAGAGGTCGAACGCGCTGATGGCCATCGCCGCACAGTGTGGCAGGTCGGCGCGCCACCTGGGGACGGTGGCGCGGGGTCGTCGGCGCCACCGGATAGCGTCGGTGTCATGAGGGCGCAGGCGCAGCAGGGAGCGCTCCCCGGCATGCCCGCGCCTCTGTACGCCGCGAGCCCGAGCAAGCTGCTCGCCTACCTCGACTGCCCCCGTCGCTACCGCCTCCAGTACCTCGACCGACCGTCTCCCGAGCGTCGCCGCCAGCGGGCCCACACCTCGCTGGGCAACGCCGTCCACAACGCCCTGCGCGACTGGTGGGACCTGCCGGTCCGCACCCCCGACGCCGGCGCGGGGCTGGTCGACCGCTCGTGGATCGACGTCGGTTTCCGAGACGGTGAGCAGTCGAGGCAGTGGCGCGGGCGGATGCGCGGTGCGGTCACGGCATACCTCGCGACAGTCGACCCGGACACGCACCCGGTGGGCATCGAGCGCACCGTGTCGTTCGTGAGCGGCGACCTGCGGATGAGCGGGCGCGTCGACCGGCTCGACGACCGCGACGGCGAGCTCGTCGTCGTGGACTACAAGACCTCGCGCGTGCCGTCGACCGGCGACGACGCCCGCACCTCTCTCCCGCTGGCCCTGTATGCCGCAGCGGTGTGGAAGATGTTCCGGCGCCGCACGCTGCGGGTCGAGCTGCACCACGTGCCGAGCGGCACGGTGGCCGCCCACGAGCACACGCCCGAGTCGCTGACCCGCAAGGTCGAGCAGGCCCGGTCCATCGCCCGCGACGCCCGCCGGGCCGACGTCGACTTCGCCGAGAGGGGCGAGGCGAGCGAGCTGTTCCCACCGCGGCCCGGGCCGCTGTGCGGCTGGTGCGACCTGCGCGCGCACTGCCCCGAGGGCCAGGCGGCAGGGCCGGAGAAGTCCGACTGGGCGGCGCTCGAGGAGCCCGCAGCGGTCGGCGGGTGGCTGACGCGTGGCGACGCCTGACCGGCACCCCGACCCGTGAGCGGGTCGACGGTGCGGGTCACCGACCGGCTCGTGCTGCGCCAGTGGCGGGAGGAGGACCGTGGGCCGTTCGCCGCGATGAACGCCGACCAGGAGGTGATGCAGCACCTTCCGGCGGTGCTCGACCGGCAGGCGTCCGACGCGATGCTCGACCGGCTGCACGCCTCGATCGAGGAGCAGGGCTGGGGGCTGTGGGCGGTGGCGTTCCGAGACACGGGTGCGCTGCTGGGGTTCACGGGCCTGGCCGTGCCCAGGCATCCGCTGCCGTTCCTGCCGTGCGTCGAGGTGGGGTGGCGCCTGGCGCGACCGGCCTGGGGCCACGGGTTCGCGACCGAGGCGGCGCGCGAGGCGCTGCGGGTGGCGTTCGACGAGCTGGGGCTGCAGGAGGTCGTGTCGTTCACCACGGTGACCAACGTGCGGTCGCGGGCGGTCATGGAGCGGCTCGGCATGCTGCGCGACCCGGCGGAGGACTTCGACCACCCGGCGTTGCCGGTGGGGTCGCCGTTGCGTCGCCACGTGCTCTACCGGATCGGCGACCGGGCGCCGTGAACCCCTCGGTCACCCGGGTCGGGCGTCCGGGTGGCGTCAGGCGCTGACGGCGCGACGCTGGTGGTAGACGCGGAGGTTGTCCATGAGGACGCCGCGGATCATCTCGGACTCCGGGGTGTCCTGGGCGTCGACACTCGCGAGGAGGTCGTCGATCTCGTGGGGGGTGCGGTAGTGCGACAGGTCGGCGCGCAGGGTGTCGAGGGCCACGCGGGCCTCACGGCGCTCGCGGAGCTCGTCCTTGACGGTGGTCCACAGGGTTGAGGGGGTCATGCATCCAGTGTCGAGATCCGCGGACCATGCGTCCAATGAAATCGAGACATATGACCTATGCATTATCGTCATGGGATGGACACCGATGCGCTGCGCTGGTTCCAGCTCGTCGCCGACGGCTACACCGTGACCGAGGTGAGCGAGGTCTTCGGTGTGAGCCAGCCCGGGGTCTCGCGGGCGCTGGCCCGGCTCGAGCAGGAGGTCGGCACCCCGCTCCTGCGCCGCTCCGGGCGCGTGCTGCGGATGACGCACGCGGGCGCGGCGTTCAAGCGACACGTCGACTCCCTCGTCAACGACCTCGACGACGGGCTCGCCGCGGTGAGCGAGCTCGTCGACCCCGAGGCGGGCGTCGTGACGCTCGCCTTCCCCTTGAGCCTCGGGTCCTGGCTCGTGCCGGGCCTGATCCGCGCCTTCCGCCGCGACCGTCCGCGGGTGCGGGTCGTCCTGCAGCGCACGGCGGTGGGGGAGAGCGGCCGGGTGTCGCCGCTGCTCGCCACCCGGGCCGCCGACGTCGAGCTGACGACGCACCGGGTGACCGGCCCCGACGTCGAGTGGCGGCGGGTGCTCGTCGAGCCGCTCGTGCTCGCCGTGGGGACGGGCCACCGCCTCGCCGCGCAGGGTGCCGTCCAGCTCGCCGAGGCGGCCGACGAGCCGTTCGTCATGCGTCGCGCGCCCTCGGGGATGCGGACGCAGACGCTCGCGCTGTGCGCTGCCGCCGGGTTCGAGCCCGAGATCGGCTTCGAGGCCGACGACCTGCCCACCGTGCGGGGCCTCGTCGCGGCGGGGCTCGGGGTGGCGGTGGTGCCGGCGATGGGGCTGCCCGCGCCCACGACGTTCGCGCGCACCCGGCTCCTGCCGCTCACCGATGCCGACGCGCAGCGCGAGGTCGGCCTCGCCTGGGTCGCCGGCCGGCCGTTGCTGCCCTCGGCCGAGGCCTTCCGCCGGTTCGTCCTCGCCGAGGGGGCGCCGGGGGGCGAGGGCGTCCACGGGTGACAGAATCGGGGCCACTCCCGCGGACCCCCTGAAAGGCCCACCCCGATGGCGCCGAAGCGCAAGGCCACGATCATCGCCCTGGCGAACCAGAAGGGCGGGGTCGCCAAGACCACCTCCGTCGCGTCGCTCGGCGCGGCCTTCGCGGAGGAGGGGCGTCGGGTGCTGCTGGTCGACCTCGACCCGCAGGCCTGCCTCACCTTCAGCCTCGGTGTCGACCCCGACGCCGTCGAGACGTCCGTGCACGACGTCCTCGTCGGCGGCGAGGAGCTCAAGGACGTCGTCGTGTCGTGCGCGGACGGTGTCGACCTCGTGCCGAGCTCGATCGACCTCGCGGGCGCCGAGGCCGTGCTGCTCTCGCGGCCGGCGCGTGAGTACGTCCTGCAGGGCGCGCTCGCCGACGTGCGCCGCGACTACGACGTCATCCTCCTCGACTGCTCGCCGAGCCTGGGCGTGCTGACCCTCAACGCCCTCACCGCCGCGCAGGGCCTGATCATCCCGATGCCCTGCGAGATGCTCAGCCACCGCGGCGTCGGCCAGCTGCTCGACACGGTGCGCGACGTCAAGAAGATCCTCAACAAGAAGCTGCGGGTCATCGGCATCCTCCCGACGCTCTACGACGGCCGCAGCACCCACTCCCGCGAGGTGCTCGAGGACGTCGGCGAGCGCTACGACCTGCCCGTGCTCATGCCGCCGATCCCCAAGACGGTGCGCTTCGCCGAGGCCCCGGCAGTCGGCCGCTCGATCCTGTCGACGGCCCGCACCTCCAAGGGCGCCACGGCCTACCGCGAGGTCGCCGCCTCGCTCCTGCCCACCCTCTGACCCGCCCGGCCGGGCACTCGGTCGAGGATTCGGAGGGGGCGCGGGACCGGCATACAGTGACCGGATGCCGACCACGACACCCGCACTCATCGCCGACTCCGCGACCTCGGGCTTCCGCCAGGGAACCATCGAGCGCCGCGACCTGCGTCCCGACGACATCCGCGTCGCGATCGCGTATGCCGGGATCTGCCACTCCGACATCCACACCGTGCGCGAGGAGTGGGGTCCCGCGCACTTCCCGCTGACCGTGGGTCACGAGATCGCCGGCACCGTCGTCGCCGTGGGCGACCAGGTGACCCGCCACGCCGTCGGCGACCGCGTCGGCGTGGGCTGCCTCGTCGACTCGTGCGGCGCGTGCGAGCCGTGCAAGGACGGCATGGAGCAGTTCTGCACCAAGCCGTCCGTGGGCACCTACAACTCCCAGGGCTACGACGGCGAGTGGACGATGGGCGGCTATGCCCAGGAGGTCGTCGTCAGCGAGCGCATGGTGCTGCGGATCCCCGACGCCATGGAGCTCGACGTCGCCGCACCGCTGCTCTGCGCCGGGATCACGACGTACTCGCCGCTGCGCCGTTGGGGTGCCGGCACGGGCCGCTCCGTCGCGGTCGTCGGCGTCGGCGGCCTGGGCCACATGGGCGTCAAGATCGCCGCGGCCATGGGCGCGACCGTCACGACGATCTCGCGCAGCACCGCGAAGGCCGACGACGCGATCGCCCTCGGTGCGACGACCCACATCGCCTCCTCCGACGCGGCCGGGATGAAGGCCGCGCGCGGCACCTTCGACATCGTGCTCAACACGGTGAGCGCCGACATCCCGATCAGCGACTACGTGCGGCTCCTCAAGCCCTCGGGTGTCGTCGTCAACGTCGGCCTGCCG
>DATITJ010000295.1:0-13207 GCA_035467935.1 Ornithinibacter sp. | reverse complement strand
GGAGCAGACCGAGGAGTTCACCGCGAGCCTCATGGGCAGCCCCGCGGGCCGGGTCCTCGTGGCCGTCGTCGGCCTGGTCGTCCTCGGCGTCGCGGGTTACCACGTCTACAAGGGCTGGACGAAGAAGTTCCTCGAGGACCTGCGCGAGCACCCGGGCGACTGGGCCGTCACCGCCGGCCGCATCGGCTACGTCGCGAAGGGCGTCGCCCTCGTCGTCGGGGGTGTCTTCTTCCTCGTCGCCGCGTGGCAGGCCGACGCCGAGAAGGCCCATGGTCTCGACGGCGCGCTGAAGACGGTCAAGGACCAGCCGCTCGGGCCGTACCTGCTCACCGTCGTCGCCGCCGGCTTCGCCGCCTACGGCGTCTACTCCTTCGCGCGGTCCCGCTACGCCCGGGTCTGAGCGGTCTCCGCGGGGACGACGTCCTCGTCCGCGCGGCCGGCGGGCTCGCGGCGCAGGTAGTTCCACGCGAGCAGGGCGCACACGACCCCGTTGACGATGCCCCAGACCAGGTCGGTCGGGTGGTGCGCGCCGCGGTAGAGGCGGGCGTGGGGCACGAGGAGCGGCGCGACGACGCACAGCACGATGGTGACCCGACGCACCCAGACGTTGGCGATGCGGGTGGCCATGAGGGCGAGGGCGACGTAGAGCGCCGTGGACGCCCCGACGTGCCCGCTCGGGTAGCTCGACGTCGGCGGGGTGGGGTCGAGGCGCTCGACGTTGGGCCGGTCGCGCCCGACGGCGTGGCTCGCGGCGACGAACACCGTGGCCTGCAGCGAGATCGCGGCGATCGGGACCACGGCGTACCACCACTGCTTCGTGCGCCACCAGACGAGCAGCGACACGAGCACCGCGACAGCGATGACGTACTCCGTGTTGCCGATGCTCGACATGAACACGGTCACCGACTCCCCGGTCGGCGTGCGGCCGTCCTGGAACCAGCGGTTGACGTTGTTCTCCCACTCGGAGAACTCGTGGAGCGGGCCCGTGAGCAGGTGGCCGAATCCGACGATGACCGCGAAGAGGACGATCGCGGGCAGCACGGCGCGGACGGCGAAGTCCTTCAGCGCCGAGGTGAACGCCGGGCGGCTCTGGTCCTCGTCCCAACGGGTGAGGAACGACATCGGGACCTCCTAGGGGTGGGTGGTGTCCCGGCCCCGGAGGCTACCGGTGGGGGTGGGGCCAGCGGTGCCGACGGTGCCGACGATGTCGTGGTCCTCGTCGAGGCCGGGGTCGCTGGCGTCCTCGGGGTGGGGCGGGTTCCACCCCGTGTAGCCGGCGTAGGACGCCAGGGCCAGGCCGACACCGGTCAGCACGCCGACGGTGACGTCGCTCGGGTAGTGCACGCCGAGGAGCACCCGGTCCACCGCCGTGAGCCCGACGAAGAGCACCGCGGTCGCCACGGCCGCGACCCTGGCGGCGCGCGGCTTGAGCAGCGGCCAGAGCAGGATGACCACGATCGTGGCCCAGGCCGCGGAGTTGAGGGCGTGGCCGGACGGGAAGGAGTAGCCGGGCGCCTCGGACACGGGGTCCTCGACCGCCGGCCGGGCCCGCTGGAAGACGTACTTCGCCCCGAGCCCGATCATCCAGGCGAGCATCATCGTGCCGAACGCCCACCACGCCCGCGTGCGCAGGCCCGTGGCGAGCCAGACCCACAGGCAGAGCAGGGTCCCCACCGCGTAGAGATTGACCGGCCTGGTGAGCTCCTGCCAGGACACGAGGAACGACCGCAGCCCGTCGCGCGGGCGGGTGAACGCCGTCGTCGCGTCGAGGATCGTGTCGTCGAGGTGCTGCAGCGGCCCCCACTGGCTGCGGACGAGGAAGCCGACGCCGAACAGCACGGCGGCGACAGGGATCGCGTATGCCGCGGCACGGCCGAGTCGGCGAGCTCGCGTGGGTGCCCGGTCGGGGGTGTCGTGGCTGTCCACCGAGTCTTTCTACCGCACCGGCGGGGATCGGACCGGCTCGCGGTGCCGGGCGGCCTCACGGCCCGCTCGTGGGATGCTGGGCCCGCCATGGCCGAGCTGCTCGTGACCTCCGCGTCCAACCCCCGCCTCAAAGCGGTGCTCGCGCTGCGCCGGCGCCGGGTGCGTGAGGAGGAGGGCCGCACGGTCGTCGACGGCTACGCCGAGCTCGCGCTCGCGCTCGACGCCGGGGTCGTCCCCGAGACCGTGCTGCACTGCCCCGAGCTCATGCGGGACCCCGAGGGGCAGTCGGCCCTCGTCGAGCGGGCGCGGGCGCTCGGGGCGAGCACGATCCGGCTGAGCCGCCAGGCCGTCGAGAAGGTCGCCTACCGCGAGGGTCCCGACGGGGTCCTCGCCGTCGTCCCTGTGGCCGGGGTGGCCCTGGCCGACCTGGACCTACCGCCCTCCCCTCTCGTGCTCGTGTGCGAGGGCATCGAGAAGCCGGGCAACCTCGGGGCGATGCTGCGCACGGCCGAGGCCGCCGGGGTCGCCGCCGTCGTCGCCGCCGACCCGGTCACCGACTGGGGTAACCCCAATGTCGTGCGGGCCAGCAAGGGCACGGTGTTCTCGGTGCCTGTCGCCACCGCCGGCATCCGGGAGGTGCTGGAGTGGTTGCGGGACAGCGGCATCCGGCTCGTCGCCACGACCCCTGGCACCGACACGGTTCACACGGCCGTCGACTACCGCGGCGGGGTCGCCATCGCGGTGGGCACCGAGAAGGAGGGGCTGACCAACGCCGCTCTCGGCGCGGCATCCGAGCGGGTGCGCGTCCCCATGGTCGGCCGGGTCAACTCGCTCAACGCGGCCACCGCGGCCGCCGTCGTCGTCTACGAGGCGGTCCGCCAGCGGTCCCCGTGAGGTACCAGTGGCGAATGTGACGGCGGGTGGTCACGCCGTCGTCCCGGTCCTGCGGGGGGCCCCGGGGCAGTGTCAGGAGCACCCCTCGGCGTGTGCGACGATGAACGGCATGCGAGTTGACCACGTCGTCTATGCTGCCGAGCGCGACGGCCTCAAGGCCACGGCGCAGCGCCTCGCGGAGCAGATCGGTGTCACACCGGTCGATGGGGGAGTCCACCCGCGCTTCGGGACGCGAAACATCATCCTGCCGCTCGCCCACGAGCGGTACGTCGAGGTCGTCGAGGTGCTCGACCACCCCGCCAGCGACAAGGCCCCCTTCGGGCAGGTCGTCCGTGCCCGCTCCGAAGCGGGCGGCGGCTGGCTCGGGTGGGTCGTGCAGGTCGACGACATCGCCGAGCAGGAGACCAGGCTCGGCCGCGAGTCCGTCCTCGGCAACCGGCACCGCCCCGACGGCGTCGAGCTGCGATGGCGCCAGCTCGGGGTCAAGGGCCTGCAGGCCGACCCCCAGCTGCCCTTCTTCGTCGAGTGGGAGGCAGGCGTGCCGCACCCCTCCGAGGACGCGAACACCGAGGTCACGATCGACTCGCTGCAGATCGCCGGCGACCCCGACCGCGTGCGCGACTGGCTGGGCCTGCCCGCCGACTACACCTCGTCGGTCATCGACTTCACCTTCGTGTCGCCGCACGGCACTCCCGGCCTCATGGCGGTCACCTTCGACACCCCCCAGGGCGACGTCACCATCTGACCTGCCCCGGGTGCGGGTCAGCCCTGACGTGACCAGCGGCGCAGGCGCAGGCTGTTCGTCACGACGAGCACGCTCGACAGCGCCATCGCCCCGCCGGCGATCATCGGGTTGAGCAGCCCCGCCATCGCCAGCGGGATCGCCGCGATGTTGTAGCCGAAGGCCCACCCGAGGTTCTGCTTGATCGTGCGCAGCGTCGCCCGGGACAGCTCGATCGCGTCGACGACGGCCGGCAGCTCGGCGCGCAGCAGCACGATGTCGGCCGAGTCGGCGGCGACGTCGGTGCCCGTGCCCATCGCGATACCGAGGTCGGCCTGCGCCAGGGCCGCCGCGTCGTTGACGCCGTCACCCACCATCGCCACGACCTTCCCCCGCGCCTGGAGGTCGGCGATCATCGCGTGCTTGGCATCGGGGCGCACGTCGGCGAGGACCCGCCCGACGGGGATGCCCACGTCGCGCGCGACCGTGAGCGCCGCCTGGTCGTGGTCGCCGGTGAGGAGGTAGGCCGGCAGCCCCATCCGCGAGAGGTCCCGCACGGCGCGCTGCGAGCTGCTGCGCACCGTGTCGGCCACGGTGAGCGAGGCGTGGGCGCGGCCGTCCCAGCCGAGCCACACCGTGGTGCCGTCGACGGTCGGGCGGGCGAGCTCGACGGGCACGTCGTCGAAGAGGTCGGCACGTCCGACGGTCACCTCGGCGCCCTTGATGACGGCTCGGGCCCCGGCACCCGGCAGGGCCTCGAAGCCGGTGGCGCGGGGCACGGCGATCGCCCGGCTGGCGGCGGCCGCGACGATGGCCAGGGCCACGGGGTGCTCGCTGCCCGACTCCACGGCGGCCGCGGCCCGCAGGGCCTGGTCCTTCGGGAGGCGACCGGCCGTGCTGACGTCGACGAGGGTCATCTCGCCGGTCGTCACGGTGCCGGTCTTGTCGAGCACGACGGTGTCGATGCGGCGGGTGTCCTCGAGCACGTCGGCACCCTTGATGAGGATGCCGAGCCGGGCCCCGCGGCCGGTGCCGACGAGCAGCGCCGTGGGGGTGGCCAGGCCCAGGGCGCAGGGGCAGGCGATGACGAGCACCGCGATGGCCACCTCGAGGGCGCGAGCGGGATCCCCGGTACCGATCCACCAGCCGGCGAAGGTCAGCGCGGCCAGCACGAGCACGATCGGCACGAAGACCGCCGAGACGCGGTCGGCGAGACGCTGGATCGGCGCCTTCGTGGTCTGGGCGCGCTCGACGAGCCGGGCGATGCCGGCCAGCGTGGTGTCGGCGCCGACGCGGGTGGCCTCGACGGCCAGGCGACCGGTCGTGTTGATGCTGCCGCCGGTGAGCTCGTCACCGGGGCCGACGTCGACCGGCAGCGACTCGCCGGTGACGAGTGAGGCGTCCACGGCGCTCGTGCCCTCGACGACCCGGCCGTCGGTGGCGACCTTCTCCCCGGGCCGCACGACGAAGCGGTCACCCACGCCGAGCTGGTCGACGGGGATGCGCACCTCGGTCGTCGCCCGCGTCTGCGGGTCGACCCGCTCCACGGCGACGTCCTTGGCGCCGAGCGACATCAGCCCGCGCAGGGCGTCGCGAGTGCGGTCGGTGGCCCGGGCCTCGAGCCAGCGCCCGATGAGCAGGAAGGTCGTGACCACGGTCGCGGTCTCGAACCAGATGTGGGTGGTGTCCCCGGTTTGCGCTCCGTCCATCGCGCCCATCCCGCCGGCGCGGCCGGTGATGACGACGACGGCCGACCAGAGGTAGGCCGTGAGGACGCCGATGGACACGAGGGTGTCCATCGTCGAGGCGCCGTGCCGGGCGTTCATCGCGGCGGCGCGGTGGAACGGCCAGCCCGCCCAGAGCACGACCGGCGTCGCGAGCACGAGCTGTACCCACGGGCTGGACTCGAGGTGGATGCCGGGCACCATCGCGAGCACGACGACCGGCACGGTGAGCACGCCGGCGACGAGGGCACGGCGCTTGAGCGCCTCCTCGGGCGCGACGCGGTGCGCCAGGTGGTCGGCCGGGTCGGTGTCGTGGTCGGCCGTGCGGGTGCCGTGGTCGCCCGGCTGCTCGTCGCCCCCGGCCGCCCCGTGCGTCCCGGAATCGACCGATAGGTCGCTCGGGGGACGCGGGGCGGCTCCACGGACGACCTCGGCTCCGTAGCCGGTGGCTCGGACGGTGCTGAGGAGCTCCTCGACCGTCACCGGCCCGGCGTACCGCACGGTGGCCTTCTCCGTCGCGAGGTTGACGACGGCGTCGACACCCTCGAGCCTCCCGAGCTTCTTCTCGATGCGTGCCGAGCACGAGGCGCACGTCATCCCGGTGATCGCGAGGTCGACCTCGCGGACCTCGTCCGGGGCCTGGCGGTCGGTGGTCTGGGTCATGTCAGCTCCTCACGAGGCGGGCGATGGCGGCGGTGGCCTCGGCGACCTTGGCGGCGGCGGCCTCGTCGGACTCGCGGGCGGCGTCGACGACGCAGTGCTGGACGTGCTCCTCGAGCAGCCCCAGGCTCACGGCCTGCAGGGCCCGCGTCACGGCGCTGACCTGGGTGAGGACGTCGATGCAGTACGCGTCCGACTCGACCATCCGGGCGATACCGCGCACCTGGCCCTCGACGCGGCGCAGCCGCTTGAGGTGGTCGTCCTTGTGCTCGGAGTAGCCCGGTGTGACGGTGCTCGTCTGCTCGTCCATGTCCACGCCAACACGATACCCCTTGGGGGTATTCCTGCCACGTCGGGGGTCAGCCCAGGTGCTCCTGGACGAGCTTCCTCGGCGCCCGGCTCGCCCACGCGTCGGTGACGACCTCCGCGAGCTCGACGTGGTCCAGCAGCCCGAGGTCACGCTCGCGCACGAGCACGTAGTCGTAGCCGTCGAAGTGCGGCGTCGTGAACCAGGGCGGCCCGCTCTGCAGCAACGCCTGCTTGTCGTCGGCGCCGGGCACGACGATCGCGATGACGTCGGACGTCGGATCGCCGGTGGCAGGGTCGAGCGCGTCCTTGCGCGGCCCTCGCCAGAGCAGGAACTTCCTGCCGCGCACGGCGTATGCCGGGTGCTCGGCCGTGCCGTCGTTCGTCACCTCGGGCAGGGACATCGCCAGGGCGTCGACGTCGTCGCGCGTCAGGGGTGCGGCGTCCTCGGAGCTCACCCCTCCACGGTGCCACAGGAGGTGCGGGTCGGTGCGTGGTCCCGGTCACCCACGGTGGTCCCTCGCGCTCGGGCGGGGCACCATGGAGGTGCGCCCGAGCGGCGTCAGGGTGACGTCCCGCCGAGGCCCGGATCGGAGTACCTGCATGACCAGGATCGCTGACGCCGCCCAGGACTTCCTCGCGTGTCGCAGGATCGCGGTGACCGGGGTGTCCCGCGAACCCAAGGAGCACGGCGGCAACATCGTCTACAAGCGGCTGCGGGAGCGGGGCTACGAGGTGTTCGCGGTCAACCCCAACGCCACCACGCTCGAGGGGGACACCGCCTACCCCGACCTGCGCTCGATCCCGGGCGGGGTGGAGGCCGTCGTCATCGCGACCCGCCCCGACCGCGCCGAGGCGACCGTCCGCGAGGCGGCCGACCTGGGGGTGACCCGGGTGTGGATGCACCGGTCGTTCGGGGCCGGCAGCGTCTCACCCGAGGCGACCGCGTTCGGCCGCGAGCACGGCATGACCGTGATCGACGGCGGCTGCCCCCTGATGTTCGGCCCGACGTCGGACGGCGGCCACAAGGTCATGTGCTCCCTGCTCAAGCTCACCGGCAAGGTGCCGCGCACCGTCTGAGCGGCTCCGCCCGGCGTGGCTCCGCCGCCCGGTCGCCCAGCCCGGCTCGGCGCGTCGGGGGGCGCGGATCGCGGCGCTCACCGCAGGTGGTCGACGAGCTCCGGGGCGAGCCCGACGTACGTCGCCGGCGTCATCGCCGCGAGGCGCTCCTCGACGTCGGCGGGCAGCCCCAGCCCGCGCACGAACTCGACGAGCTCGGGCCGGCCGATGCGCCGGCCACGAGTGAGCTCCTTCAGCCGCTCGTAGGGCTCCTCCATGCCGGGCACGCCACGCGCGCCGAGGGCGCGCATCGCCGACTGGATCGGCTCGCCGAGCACCTCCCAGTTGGCGTCGAGGTCGGCGGCCATCGCGGCCGGCGCGGCGTCGAGGCCGTCGAGCCCCCGAGTGGCGTTGTCGATCGCGAGGATGCTGTGGCCGAACGCCGACCCGATGTTGCGCTGCATCGAGGAGTCAGTGAGGTCGCGCTGGAGCCGGCTCTGCACGAGGGTCGCGCCGAGCACGTCGAGGAGGGCGTTGCTCACCTCGAGGTTGGCCTCGGCGTTCTCGAACCGGATCGGGTTGACCTTGTGCGGCATCGTCGAGGACCCGACGGTGCCCTGGCCGCGCACCTGGGCGAAGTAGCCCATCGAGATGTAGGTCCACACGTCAGTGCACATGTTGTGCAGCACCCGGTTGAACCGCGCCACGTCGGCGTAGAGCTCGGACTGCCAGTCGTGGCTCTCGATCTGGGTCGTCAGGGGGTTCCAGCTCAGGCCGAGGTGCTCGACGAACTCACGGCTGACCTCCTGCCACTTGGCACCGGGCACGGCCGCGACGTGCGCGCCGTAGGTGCCGGTGGCGCCGTTGAGCTTGCCGAGGAACTCCGCGTCCTCGACGCGGGCGAGCTGCCGCTGGAGCCGCCACGCGAGCACGGCGAGCTCCTTGCCCATCGTCGTGGGTGTCGCGGGCTGGCCGTGGGTGTGCGCGAGCAGCGGCACCTCGCGCAGGTCCGAGGCCATCGTCGCGAGCCTCTCGACGAGGGCGGTCGCGCGGGGGAGCCACACCTCGTGCACCGCGCCCTTGACCATCACGGCATACGAGAGGTTGTTGACGTCCTCACTCGTGCAGCAGAAGTGGATGAGCTCGGCGAGGCCGCGGTCCTCGGGGGCCGGCGCGATCTCGGCGAGACGCTTCTTGAGGAAGTACTCCACGGCCTTGACGTCGTGCTGGGTGACCCGCTCGGTGGCGGCCATCTCGTCGATCTCGGCCGCGCCGAAGCCCCGCACGACGTCGCGCAGGGCCTCCTGCTCGGATGCCGTGAGGCGGCGGACGCCGGGCACGACCTCGCGCTCGGTGAGGTGGATGAGCCACTCCACCTCGACGTGCACGCGGGCCCGGTTGAGCGCCGGCTCGGACAGGTGGTCGACGAGGGGCGCGACGACACCGCGGTAGCGCCCGTCGAGGGCGCCGAGCGCGATCGGCGGCTCCGCGTCGGCGAGGCGGGTCGAGGCGGCGAGGCTGGTCGCGTGGTCAGGGCTGGCCATGGCCCCATCCTCCCAGAGCGCAAGGGGTGCGGATGCCGGTGCCCACCGCGTGGGGTCAGCGCCGGTCGCGCGCCTCGAGCTCGGCGCGCACGTGCTCGACGATGCCGGGCAGGGCGGCGGTGATCTCGGCGTAGGTCTGGTCGTAGGCGGCGTCGGTGCCGTACCACGGGTCGTCCATGCCGAGCTCGCCGGTGGCGACGGCATCCGGGTCGAACGAGCGGAACAGGTGCATCTTGTCGAGGTCGGCGCCGTCGCGGGCGTGGCGCTCGAGCCGCTCGACGTGCACGTGGTCGACCGGCAGCACGAGGTCGTAGGCGTCGAACCACGAGGGCTCGAAGCGCCGGGCGCGGTGGTCGGACCAGCCGACGTCCTCGTGGCCGTTGCGGCGCATGACGGCGGCGGTGCGGGGGTGCATGCCGTTGCCGAGCTCGTCGGACGACGTGCCGGCCGAGTCGACGACCACGCGGTCGCCGAGCCCGGCCTCCTCGATCGCCTCGCGCAGGAGGTACTCACCCATGGGGGACCGGCAGATGTTGCCCCAGCAGACGACACTGACTCGGTACGGCTCGGCGGGGTCGAGATCGGTGCGCTCGCTCATGCCCCCATCCTGCCGGTCAGTCGAGCCCGAACCAGCCGGGGACGCCGGCGAGAAACTCGGCTCGCGGCATCCGCCCCGCGCCCTCGGGGATGCGACCCCACAGCGGGGTGCCGGTCACCCGGGGCAGGTCGACGAGGTTGCTCTCCTCCACCAGGCCCGGCTCGGCCGGCCACGAGCCGATGACGACGCCGAGCAGGGGCAGGCCGCGCGCGGCGAGCGCCTCGGCGGTCAGCGCGGCGGTGTTGAGGGTGCCGAGCCCCGCGCTCGCGACGAGCACGACCCCGCAGCCGATGCCCTTGTAGCGCAGACCGGTGCCCAGGTCGGCCAGGGTGCCGCCGCGGCCGTCGAGCCGCACGAGCAGCCCGCCGGCGCCCTCGACGAAGACGACCTCCGACTCGGCCGCGATCTCGCCGACGCGCTTGGCGTGCTGGGCGACCGTGGGCAGCGTGACGCCCTCGCGGCGGGCGGCGGCCTCGGGGGAGAGGGGGTCGCGGAGGCGGACGAGCTCGTGGGTCGTGACCTCGTCACCGACGAGGCGGCGCACCTCGTCGACGTCGCCCGGCTCGCCCGGCGCCAGGCCGGTCTGGGCCGGCTTGACGATCGCGACGCTGCTGCCGCGCTCGCGCACGACGGCGGCCAGGGCGGCGGTGGCCACGGTCTTGCCGATGTCCGTGCCGGTGCCCGTGACGAGCACGACGGAGGTCAGCGAGCGGGGGTCAGCCACGGGAGCCGGTGAGCTCGGCCAGCGCCGCGCACGCCCGGTCGAGGTCGTGCTCGGTGTGGTCGGCGTGCGCGGTGAGGCGCAGCCGTGACGTGCCGTCGGGGGTCGACGGCGGGCGGAAGCAGCCGATGCGGATGCCGTGCGCCCGCGCCGCCTCGACGGCCTCCACGGCCTCGAACGGGCCCGGCATCCTCACCGACATGACCGCGCCGGCCGGGGCCTCGACGCCGCAGGCCGCAGCGAGCCGGGCGGCGTTGGAGCGCACGCGCGCGGTGAGCTCGGGGTGCTCGCGCAGCACCCCGAGCGCGGCCAGGGCTGCCCCTGCGGAGGCGGGCGCGAGGCCGGTGTCGTAGATGAAGGGACGCGCGGTGTTGACGAGGTGCTCGCGGATCAGGGGCGAGGCGAGGACCGCACCTCCCTGTGCCGCAAAGGACTTCGAGAGGGTGGCGGTCACGACGACGTGCTCGGCGCCGCTCTGGCCGGCGGCGGCGACGAGGCCACCACCGCGCGGTCCCACGACCCCGAGGGCGTGTGCCTCGTCGATGACGAGGATGGCGTCGGCCTCGGCGGTCAGGGCGATGAGGTCCTCGACCGGGGCGGCGTCGCCGAGCACCGAGTAGATCGACTCCGCGACGACGACGGCCCGCGGGCTGTCGCGCCGACCGAGCAGCTCGGCGACGTGCTCGAGGTCGTTGTGCCGCGAGACGGAGACGGCGGCGCGGGCGAGGCGGCACCCGTCGATGAGGCTCGCGTGGGCGTGCTCGTCGCTCACGACCAGGGTGCCGGCATCGGCGAGCGTCGTGAGGGCGGCGAGGTTCGCGGCATACCCGCTCGACAGCACCAGGGCCGCGGGGGCGCCGGTCAGCCCGGCCAGCGCCGCCTCGAGCTCGTCGTGGATGTCGAGCGTGCCGGTGACCAGGCGTGAGGACCCGGCGCCGGCGCCGTAGGTCTCGGCGGCGGCGACGGCCCCGGCGACGACCGCCGGGTGGGTGCGCAGGCCGAGGTAGTCGTTTCCCGCGAGGTCGAGCCCGTCACCCGTCTTCGTCGTCGCCAGGCGTCGGGTCAGCCCCGCGTCCTCTCGGGTCGCGGCGGCCGCACGGATCCAGTCGAGGGGGCTCGTCACCCGGCAGATCCTCCCATGCCGGTCTGGGGGCGGCCCGGGGACTGACGGATCAGCCGCCGGCGAGGAGCCTGAGACCGGGCGTCCGGCCCGCACACCGTCCCCACGGACGACGGCTACTTGTGACAGGTGCTTGACACAAACATCGCTCGACGGCATTCTGCTGTTTGTACCAATG
This sequence comes from Ornithinibacter sp., assembly GCA_035467935.1. Classification (GTDB taxonomy): domain Bacteria; phylum Actinomycetota; class Actinomycetes; order Actinomycetales; family Dermatophilaceae; genus Fodinibacter. Next base: position 1,756 of record DATITJ010000295.1, on the reverse strand, counting down.
AGTCGATACAACGGGGGTTGCCATGCAGGTCCTTCTCTTCGCCGTCCCGGCCGCGGTCGTCGGCCTCGTCGTGGCGCTGCTGCCCCGTGTCGTCGTCACCGTCGGGGTCAACGAGCACAGCGGGGTCGCGCGGATCGCGGTGCACACCCGCCGCTGGCGGGTCGTCGGCCTCGTGCTCGGCGCGGTGGCGGCGGTGCTGCTGCTCACCCTCGGCCAGCGCGTCGACGCCCTCGGCCGGGTCACCGCACTGGCCCCGACCGTGCTCGGCGCCGGAGTGCTGCTCGGCACGATCGCCGGTGAGCTCACTGCCCGGCCCGCGGTCGGCATCCGCCGCTCCGCCGTCGTCGAGACGCGCACGCTCGGCGCGATCCTGCCGCGGGGGAGGACCGTCGTGCTCGCGATCTCGACGGCGCTCCTCGGCGCGCTGCTCGGGATCGGCGCGGCCTGGGGGTCGGCCGACGACATGGGGCGGGCGGGACGCGTGCTCAGCGAGCGCTGCACGGTGGTCGACCCCGAGCTCGGGGCGATCCTCACGGGCGGCAGCCGCGGGCCGTGGCCCGGCTCGTTCTATGCGGTGCCCCTCGCCGTCGCCCTCGTCGTGCTCGCCGGGCTCGTGGCCCTCGCCCTGCGCGCCATCGTCATCCGGCCGCGTCCCGAGCTCGACAGCCGTGGCCTCGACACGATGCTGCGCTGCTGGTCGGTCGGCAACGTGCTCACCGCGGCCACGGTCACGGTGCTGGGCACCCTCGGCCCGGTCGCCCTCCTCATGCTCGTGGCGCTGAGCGGGATGCGGTGCGGCGGCGGCGTCGCGCAGACCGTCGTCGCCGGGACGGCCGCCGTCGTCGGGCCGCTGGCCACCGGGGCGGCGTTCGGCCTGCTCGCCGGGCTCGTGCTCACCCCGACGATCCGCGTCGACGACCTCCCCCGCCCGCTGCCCGGCGACGCGGCCCCGGTCGGCGCCCCGGTGCGATGACGCTGTCCACCGTCACGGTCGACGTCCTCGACCCCACGCCGCCCTACGAGCAGCTGCGCCGCCAGCTCGCCGACCTCATCGGCTCGGGCGTGCTCTCGCCGGGCGACCGCCTGCCACCCGTGCGCCAGCTCGCCGTCGACCTCGGGCTCGCCGCCGGCACGGTGGCGCGCACCTACCGCGAGCTCGAGCAGGCCGGCTATGTGCGCTCCCGCCGCGGTGGAGGCACGCGCGTCGCCCCGAGCCCGCCGGCCGCCGCGACACCCGAGCGGGCACTCGAGGAGGCGGCCACGGCCTACCTCGACCGCGCCCGCGTGCTGGGGGTGTCGACCGGGGCGGCCATCGAGGCCGTCCACCGGGCGGCGCGCACCTGACGCGCCGACGGCACGGCATCCGGGAGAGGATGACCGACATGCCCCAGCCCCCCCTGCCCCCCGAGGTCGCCGCGCTGTTCGCGCTCCCGAACCCGGCGGTCGTCGCCGTCCTCATGCCGAGCGGCGCACCGATGTCCGTCGCCACCTGGTACCTCGTGGAGGACGACGGCACCGTGCTGCTCAACATGGATGCCGGTCGCGCCCGCCTCGACTGGATGCGCGAGCGCCCGGAGGTCGCGCTCACCGCGCTCAAGCAGGACGAGTGGTACACCCACGTCAGCGTGCGCGGGTCCGTCGTGCGCTGGGACGACGACCCCGAGCGCGCACTCGCCGACATCGACCGGCTCTCGGTGCACTACACGGGGTCGCCCTACCGGGTCCGTGACCGCCCGCGCGTCAGCTGCTGGCTGCG
>DATITJ010000294.1:0-3971 GCA_035467935.1 Ornithinibacter sp. | reverse complement strand
GGCCCGGTCGCCGGTGAGGTACACGGCATACCGCAGGAGGCCGGGGATCTCCGCCGCGAGGACATCGGGGTCGAGGGCCATGGCCCGAATCTAGGCTGCGGGGCGGGCACGCGTCATCGGCGGACCGGGCAGGTGCTCACGCCGAGGATGCGGTAGAGCGGGCAGAAGCCCGTGAACGCCGTGACGGCCAGCACCGCGGCCACGACGAGCAGGACGATCCCGAGCACGCTGCTCAGCCCCGTGACGAACGCGGCGACGACCGCCGCGAGGGCGAGGACGAGACGGATCGCCTTGTCCGTGGAACCGACGTTGGCGTTCATGGCAGTTCTCCTTCTGTGGGTCGGCCCCGGTGCGGAGCCGTTCACCTCCTTGGACGCGTGAGCCCCGCCGGGGGATACCTGCCCGCGACCAGCCACCCGCCCGACCCGCCGCGGGAAGGTGGCCGGCGGGTTCAGGGGATGGTGACCTTGTCCTCGGACTCGGTGCGCGCCACGGCGTCAGCCTCGTCGGCCGGGGCCGGTCGGGTGAGACCGGTGCCGAGGGCGCCCGACTCGAGGCGCTCGGCCAGCCGCACCCCCTCGACGTCGAGGTCGGGCAGGACCCGGTCGAGCCAGCGCGGGATGTACCAGGCGCGGTCGCCGAGCAGGTGCATGACCGCCGGGGTCAGCGTCATCCGTACGAGGACGGCGTCGATGAGCACGCCCACCGCCAGGCCGAACCCGATGGCCCGCACCATGACGAGGTGCGAGAAGGCGAAACCGAGGAAGACCGAGGTCATGATGATCGCGGCCGCGGTGACCACCTTGGCGCCGTGGACGAACCCGGTGCGCACGGCGGTGCGGGAGTCCTCACCGTGCGAGCGGGCCTCGTGCATGCCGGAGACGAGGAACATCTGGTAGTCCATCGCGAGGCCGAACAGCACGCCGATGAGGATGATCGGCATGAACGAGAGCAGCGGCCCCGGCTGGTTGACACCGAACAGCCCGCCGAGCCAGCCCCACTGGTGCACGGCCACGGTCACACCGAACGCCGCACCGACCGACAGCAGGAAGCCCGCGGTCGCGATGATCGGCACGACGACCGAGCGGAAGACGAGCATGAGGATGACGAGCGAGAGGCCGACGACGACGAGCAGATAGCCGGGTAGCGCGGCCGCGAGGCGCTCGGAGATCTCGATGTTCGCGACGGTCTGGCCGGTCAGTCCGATGTCGGTGCCGGTGTGCCGGGCGTAGGTGTCGGCGGAGAAGTGGATGGCCTGCACCGTCTCGGTGGTGGCGGGGTCGGCCGGCCCGGTCGTCGGCACGACCTGGAAGGCCAGGGTCGTCCGGTCCTCGCTCACCCCGAACGGCAGCACGCTGCGCACCCCGTCGACCCCCCTGAGGTCGGTCGCGATCCGCGCCTGGGCGTCGAGCACGTCGGCGTCGGTGCGAGCGGCGGCCTGCTCGGGCAGGGTCGCGACCGCGATGATCGGGCCGTTCACGCCGGGCCCGAACTCGTCGGCGATCCTCGTGTATGCCGTGTGCGCGCTCGTCCCGGTCGCCTCGCTTCCGCCGTCGGGCAGGCCGAGCTGGATCTGGCTCACGGGCACGGCCGCGACACCGAGGATGCCGACGACGGCCAGGACCGTGAGCCACGGGTGGCGCGTGACGAGGCCGACGTACCAGCCGCCGTGCTCCTCTTCGCGTTCGTCGCCGGTGGTGCGGCTCGTGGGGTCGCCGGGGACGGTGAAGCCGTGGGCCCGCCACCCGCGCCGCGACACGACGCGCGCCCTCATGAGTGCCAGGACCGCCGGGCTGACCGTGACGGCGACGAGCACCGTGACCGCGACGGTCGCAGCCGCGACGAGACCCATCTGCGCCAGGATCGGCAGGCCCGAGAGCACGAGGGCGGCCAGCGCGATGACGACGGTCGCGCCGGCGAAGACCACCGCGCTCCCGGCGGTCGCCACCGAGCGGGCGATGGACTCGTGCAGCTCCTCGCCCCGCAGGATGTTGCCGCGGTGGCGGTTGACGATGAACAGCGCGTAGTCGATGCCGACGGCGAGCCCGAGCATGAGGGCCAGCGACGGCGTCATCGTGTTGAGGTCGGTGAAGACCGTGAACGCGACGGCGCCCGCGAGGCCCACCCCGACGCCGAGCAGCGCCACGAGGAGGGGCAGGCCCGCCGCGATGAGGCTGCCGAGCATGACGACGAGCACGAGGAGGGCGACGGTGAGCCCGAGGACCTCCCCGGGTCCGACGAGCGAGGTGTCCTGGGTGATCTCCACGCTGTAGTGCGCGGTCAGGCCGGCGGCCGCCAGGGCCGGGTCGCCACGCTCGGGGATGAGGGCGCGGTCGTCGACCGGCACGGACTGGGCGTTGTCGTCGAACTGCACCTGGACGACGGCGTGTCGGCCGTCCTCGCTCACGAGGCGCGTGGCGGACGTGGCGGCGGCGATCGCCTTGCCGTCCTCGTACTGCGCCCGGCCGGCGGTCAGCTCGGCCTGACTCTGCTCGAGCTGGGCCGCAGCCTCCTCGACCTGGGCTCGGCCGGCCGACACCTGCTCGCGCAGCGCGGGCAGGCTCGGGTCGTCGGGGGTGTTGGCCTCGAGCTGTGCGACGAGCGCCTCGCCCCCGGCGAGCTGACCCTGGCCCTGAGCGAGCTGCTCGCGCCCGGCGTCGAGCTGCTCCTGGCCGTCGGAGAGCTCCTTCGCAGCGGCCTCGACGTCGGTGGCGCTCCGGTCGAGCTGCTCCTGCGCGGAGAAGGGGTCGTTGACCCGCTTGACGTGGGGCACCTCGGCCCACGTCGCGAAGACGTCTGCGGCGGCAGCGCGCTGCTCGTCGGTGATGGGGGAGCCGTCGGTGCTCTCGAGCACCACCGTGCCCGCGCCGCCGGCGGCCTCGGGGATCTCCGCCCCTAGCCGGTCGAGGACCTTCTCGAACTGCGTTCCGGGGATGGAGATCTGGCTCGTCAGCGGCTTGCCGACCGTGCCGGCGAGGGCGCCGACGCCGACGAGGACGACGAGCCAGATGGCGAGGGTGCGCCAGGCGTGGTCGGCGCACCAGCGGCCGAGGCGGTACAGGAGGGAGGACATGGGGCCTTCTCGAGGTGGGGAGGTCGGGAGGGGTCAGCGGGTGCGCGCGACGACGGGGGCGCGACGCGGATCGAGGCCGGTGCGGACGTGGTGGAGCGTGGTGGCGAGGCTCGCCTGGAGGGACGGCGGACCTGATGCCGTGCCACCGGCATCCGGCGCCGTGGCGGTGCCGCCGCGCATCCAGACGCGGAAGCCCGCCTCGGCCGCCCCGACGAGGGTCGAGGCGAGCGTGGCGACGTAGAGGTCGTCGGTGCCGGGGCCGAGGCGCCGGCGCAGCCAGCCCTCGAGCCAGTCGAGCCAGGCGTGCAGCTCGACGAGGATGAGACCCCGGGCGTGCGGGGAGGCCTCGCCGGCGACGGCGAGCACGCCCATCCGCTCGACGAGGTCGACGTCGCCGGGGTCGGTGACGACGGCCAGGGCGCTGTCGAGGACGTCCTCGTCACGGGGCCGGGCGTCGAGCCGGTCGCCGACCGAGGCGAAGAACTCGATGACGCTGGCGGTGAGCACCCTCTCGACCGAGGGGAAGTAGTTGAAGAATGTGCGGCGCGAGACGCCGGCCCGGTCGGCGACGGCCTCGGCGGTGAGGTCGGCGAACCCGACGTCGCGCACGAGGGCGTAGGCGGCGTCGACGAGCGCGTGCCGAGTCTCCTCACGCTTGCGCGTGCGCAGCGAGCACCCGTCGCCGGCCGAGGGGTTGCGGAGGGTCACCGGACCACCGTAGGTGTGAAGTGCACTGATGTGCACACATGCACGAGGATGTACCCCGCAACGTTCGACACCGCCGCTGTGGCACGCTGAACTCCATGGACGGACGCACGGTGCTCGGGGCCCGCGAGGAGGCGCTGCTGCGCCGGATCAGGGAGTCGGTCATCGGCGAGGACCACGTCATGCAGACCCC
>DATITJ010000293.1:0-6968 GCA_035467935.1 Ornithinibacter sp. | reverse complement strand
GACGCCTCGTCGTGACGACACCGCGCGACGCCGGGACCACGGTCGAGGCCGTGGTCCCGGTCGAGCCCGCTGCCGCGGGTGCACTTCAGGGAGCCCTGGAGGCCGGGCGCGGCCTCGGCGCGTTCGTCGCGATGCCGAGGGCGGACTTCGCCCACGCCCACTGGGGGCGGGCACCCCTGCTGACCCGCGCGGACGAGCTCCCGCCGGCCACCCACGGCTTCGGTCCGGATGCCGTCGACGAGCTGCTCTCCTCGCGCGGCCTGCGCGCGCCGTTCCTCCGGATGGCCCGAGCCGGGCAGACCCTCGACGCCTCCGCCTACACCCTCGGTGGCGGGGTCGGCGCGACGGTCGGTGACCAGGTCAGCGAGGACAAGGTGCTGCGCGAGTTCGCCGCGGGCGCCACGATCGTGCTCCAGGCGGTGCACCGCACCTGGGAGCCCGTCGCCCGGACCGCGCGCGCCCTCGCCGCCGACCTCGGCCACCCGGTGCAGGTCAACGCCTACGTCACCCCGGCGCAGAGCCAGGGCTTCGGCGACCACTACGACGTCCACGACGTGCTGGTCGTGCAGGTCGCGGGCGAGAAGCACTGGCGGGTGCGACCGCCGGTGCTCGACGCCCCGCTGCGCAGCCAGCCGTGGACCGACCGCCGGGATGCCGTCACCGCGGCCGCGACGGCCGACCCGGTCGTCGACGCGGTGCTGCGACCGGGCGACTGCCTCTACCTCCCCCGGGGGTGGCTGCACTCGGCCACCGCCCTCGGCGGCATCAGCACCCACCTGACCTTCGGCATCCACCCGTGGACCGAGCGCCACCTCGCCGACGACCTCCTGCGCGCGGCGGGCGCGCGTCTCGACGCCGACCCGGCGCTTCGGGCCTCCCTGCCGTTGGGCGTCGACGTGCTCGACCCGGCCACCACGGCATCCCACCTCGAGGCCGTGCGCGCCGCGCTCCACGCCGCGATCGACGCGGTCGGCGACGACGAGGTCGCCCGCCTGCTCGCCGCTCGGGCCCGGGCCGCGCAGCGCGCGGAGCCCTTCGGGGTGCTGGCGCAGCACGCGGCGGCGGAGCGAGCCCACGTCCACGCCTGGCGGGTGCGCGACGGGCTCGCGGCCCGCTGGGAGGGCGGCACGCTGCTGACCCGCGTCGGCCGCGTCGACGTGGCCGACGACGCCCGGGACACGGTGCGCGTCGTGCTCGCGGGGGCGCTCACGCCGGACCGCCTCCACGACGACCTCCTGCGCCGGCTCGTGCTCGCGGGCGTGGTCGTGCCCGACGTGGGCACCGACCACCCGGGCGGGGCTCCCGGCCGGGCGCCGCTCCCCGAGGAGGAGGCGCGCACGACGAGCCGGGTGGGCAACACGGTCTCGGCCGGCACCTCCCGCCCGGCGATGCGGTCGAGCAGCAGCCCGGCCATGACCGCGCCCATCTCCACGACGGGCTGGGCCACGGTCGTGAGCTCCGGCTCGGTGTGCCGGCACACCGGGGAGTCGTCGAACCCGACGACGGAGACGTCCCCGGGCACCGACAGCCCGGCCTCTCGCAGGGCCCGCAGCACCCCGACGGCCATGAGGTCGGATGCCGCGAACACGGCATCCGGACGCTCCCCCTCGGCGAGCAGCGACCGCATCGCCGCCTCGCCGCTCGTTTCGCTGTAGTCCCCCGGCACGACCCGCACGGCCGCGGGGTCCAGGCCCGCGGCGGCCATGGCGTCGCGCGCCCCCTCGAGGCGGTCGCGCCCCGACGACATGTCCAGCGGACCGGCGACCACGGCGATGCGGCGCCGACCGCGAGCGAGCAGGTGGGACACCGCCAACCGCCCCCCGGCGCGGTTCTCGGCGTCGACGACGACGGGTGGGGCGTCGCCCTCCGGGCGGCCGCCGCACACGGTGGGCACCCCGCGCGCCTCGAGCGTGCGCGCGAGGCCGTCGTCGGCGTGCAGCGAGATGAGGAGCACGCCGTCGACGTGCTGGTCGGTGAGGTAGGCCGCGACGCGCTCCCGGTCGCGGTCGGTGCCGGCCATGGTCAGCAGCAGCTGGAACGGCGACGCCGCGAGCCGCTCGCCGATGCCGCGCACGGTGGCCGCGAAGTAGGGGTCGTCGAACAGCCGCTCCCCGGGCTCGCTCACGACGAGGGCCACGGTGTCGGTGCGGCGGGTGACGAGCGACCGGGCCGCGCTGTTGGGCACGTAGCCGAGCTCCTCGACGGCGGCGAGGACCGCGGTGCGAGCCGCGTCCGAGACCTGCGGCGAGCCGTTGACGACGCGGGAGGCCGTGCCCCGACCGACGCCGGCGCGGCGCGCGACCTCCTCGATCGTGGGTGCCCGCCTGGCTCCCGTGCCGGTGCCGGGTTCCCGGACGGCCCCGGCACGGGTGCCAGACGGGTCGGGACGGGACGACGGGGCCTTCGGCCCGGTGTCGCTGCGCGTGGGAGCGCTCCCATCCGCCACGGTTCCTTTCTGCCACATGCGGCGGCGAGCGTCCAGCACTTGTCGAGCCCGTGTCCCAACCGTGACCCTCGAGAGCCGGTCGGCACGCGGCATCCGCGCCCGTGGTGGCACGCTGGACGCGTGCGAGCCCTGACGTATGCCGCGTTCGGTGCCCCCCTCGAGGTGGCCGAGGTCCCGGATGCCGTCGCACCCCCGGGCGGTGCGGTGGTGCGGGTCGTCGCGAGCGGCCTGTGCCGCAGCGACTGGCACGGGTGGATGGGCCACGACGGCGACATCACGACGTTCCCCCACGTGCCGGGGCACGAGCTCGCGGGCGTCGTCGACTCGGTCGGCGCGGGTGTCGACCCGTCGTGGGTGGGTCGACGCGTCACGGCACCGTTCGTCATGGCCTGCGGGGCGTGCGCGGTGTGCCGGGCCGGTGACGGCCAGGTCTGCCCCCACCAGCGACAGCCGGGCTTCACCGACCCGGGGTCGTTCGCCGAGCTCGTCGTCGTGCACGCAGCCGGGACCAACCTCGTCACGCTGCCCGACGGCCTCGACGAGCGGAAGGCAGCCGGGCTCGGGTGCCGCGTCGCGACGGCACACCGCGCCGTCCGCTCGCGCGCGCGAGTGCTCGGTGGCGAGAGCGTCGTCGTCATCGGCGCCGGTGGCGTCGGGCTCGCGGCGGTCGCCGTGGCGCGCAGCCGGGGTGCGCGGGTGTGCGCCGTCGACGTGTCGGCCGCGTCGCTCGACCGGGCCCTGCTCAACGGCGCGGACGAGGTGGTCGACGCCTCGATCGGGCCGGAGCAGGTCGTCGCGGCCGTGGCGCACTGGTCGGGTGGCGGGGCCGACGTGAGCATCGACGCCCTGGGGTCGCCCGAGGCGTGCCGCACCGGCATCCTCTCGCTCCGTCGTCGCGGCCGCCACGTGCAGGTGGGGCTGCTGCCGCCGGCAGCCGGGCCGGCCGACGTGCCGATGGAGCGCGTCATCGGGTGGGAGCTCGACGTGCTCGGCAGCCACGGCATGGCCGCGGCGGACTACGCCGGGCTGCTCGACGACGTCGTGAGCGGGCGGCTCGACCTGGCCGACCTGCTCGCGCCCGACGAGCCGCTCGGGCTCGCCGAGGCGGGGGTGGCGCTGGCCGCGATGGGCACGACGGCGTCGCGCGGCATCGTGCTCGTCGACCCCACCCGCTGAGCCGGCCCGACGGGACAGGATCGACCACGAGGTCAGGGCTGCCCCGCAGCGCGGTGGGACAGGCTCGAGCTAGTGGTCGATCCCGTCCCGGATCGCCGGGAGCCGGCGCACGTGCTCGACGTCGCCGAGCAGCTCGAGGCGTCGCCACAGCACGCTGCCCGGCACGGCCTGGCTCGCGTGGCACCGCACCGCCCGCAGCTGGCGGGCCCGGTCCACCTCCACGGCCACGAGCCCGTCGGGGGCATGCCCGGCGAAGGCCGACCCGTACTCCGCGTTGAGCGCGTCGGCCACGTGGGCGGGAAGGACCCAGCCGAGCGCCGGGATGCCCCGATCCCGCGCCACCGCGATCGCGGCGAGCGAGGCCGAGGCGTGGTCGGCGTGGCCGGTGACACCGGCATCCGGGTCGAAGACGAGGATGCCGTCGGGCCGCACCGTCGCGACCTCGGACGAGACGTCGGCCTCGAGGACCGCGGGGTCCAGCTGCGACAGGCGCCCGTCGGGGTGGGCGAGGAGGGTGCTGCGGGTGACCCCCAGAGCGGCAGCCGCCTCCCTCAGCTCGGCGTCGCGCACCGCCGGGAGGTCCTGCACGTCCCCGCCGAGGGTGGAGGCCTCTCCCCGCGTCAGGCAGAGCACCGACACCTCCGCACCCGCCGCGACGAAACGGTCGAGCAGGGCCCCCAGGGCGAAGGACTCGTCGTCGGGATGGGCCACGACGACGAGCACCCGCTGCCAGGAGGGAAGCCCACTGCCCCGGTCCGTGCCGCTCACTCCGGCACGCAGATCTGCCGCCGGGCGGCGGCCCTGAGGGTCAGGGTGGCGACGACGAGGACGAGCACGGTGGTGGCACCGAGCAGCAGGACGGCCACGACGTCGTAGGCCACCTGGGGACTTGCGCCGGCCATCGCGACCGCCGCGGCCGAGGCCGCGCCCAGAGGAAAGGTGTAGGCCCACGCCGGGAGCGCGAACGGCAGGTGGCGCAGTCGGCCGACCTGGGCGAGGAGGAGCACGACGAACATCATCGTCGCTGCGTGGAGGACACGCCCCACGGCGTCGTCGATGCCGCCGGTGAGCGCCTGCCACGAGAGGAGGGCGACGGCGGGGGGCGCCGCGAAGATCGCGATGGTCGGGAGCAGCTTCGCGGGCAGCGGCATCTCGTGCAGGAGCACCCGCTGGAGCACCAGCGGCAGCAGGGCCACCCAGAACACGACGCCGACCCCGAAGGCGAACCAGGCGAGCTCGACCGAGCCGAGCTCCGCCGCGGCGAGCGGTGTGACGACGTTGCCGACGACGGGGATGAACCACGCGGGCGTCACCGAGGCGTGCACGATGTCGGCCCGGCCGAACCAGACGCTCATCACCGCGACCGTCGCGGCGAGGTGGCCCAGCGCACCGACCCACCACAGCACCGACGCCAGGGTCGGCGCGACGTCCTGCCCCGCCGTCGCGAGCACCAGGATCGCGATCGTCAGGGTCGGAGCGAACGTCATCCGCACCGGGTGGGCCAGCTCGGCCCGGGCCGCGGCCGGATGCCGTGCCCACTTGACGGCATACAGGCCGGCCACGACGACGAAGGCGATGGCCGCGAGGGCGAGGAACAGCAGCGCGGGCCACGCGGGCAGGTCCCAGACACGGTCGGCGCGACGCCAGGCGAGCGACAGCCCACCGAGGCCCATGACCGACGAGAAGAGGGTGACGGGGAGGTGCGCGAGCGAGCGCGACGGTGCGATCGCGTCGGTCTCCACGGTGGGAGTGGTCACGGTGTGGGTCATGCCGATCGCTCCTTCGACGGTCGAACCCCACTATACCCCCGGGGGTATCGGCTCACCCTCACCGGCAACGGCACCTCGCGGGCGCCCCGCAGCGGTGGTCGCCGTCCTCCCCGAGGGCCCCCACGAGGCCGTCCACGGCATACGCGACGACGGGCCGTTCACCCCGGACCGATGCGCACACCCAGACCGCGGTCATCGCCGAGACGTCCACGACCCGACCGATCCGGAACAACGAGGTCGTCTCCTCGACGGCGGGGTCCTCGCCGGCCCGGAGCACCGTGCGCACGCCGGGCGCGAGCGCGAGCGCACTGATGACCACCGCGACGTTGTCGAGGTCGTCGGACCCGAGCGCCGCCAGGGCACGGGCCCGAGCCACGCCGACCCCGGCGAGCACGGCCCGGTCGGACGCGTCCCCGGTGACGACGGGCAACCTGCTCGTGCGCGCCAGGGGGAGGTTGCGCACGTCGGCGGACCGTTCGACGACGACGCAGGGCACGCCGAGCTCGCGGAGCAGCTGGGCGACGCGCAGGCCGACCTGCCCGAGGCCGGCGACGACGACGTGGTTCCGTCTCGGCACGCTGCGCGGCCCCACGAGCGCCGCCGGGCGGGCGCTGACGATCCACTTGACCAGACCCGCGACCAGGGCCCCGGTGAAGCCGATCCCGGTGAGCATGAGCAGCGCCGACACCAGGAGGTACCACCCCGGGGCGTCGTGGGCGGACGCGTCGGCCGGCCCCACGGTCGCGACGAGCCGGATGGACGCGTAGAAGGCCTCGAGGAGCCCTTCGTGCAGCACGAGCACGCCGAGCACCCACTCCACCGCGATCGTGGCGACCAGGCCCAGGAGCCCGGCGAGGAGCAGCCCTTCCGTGCCTCCGTGCCGGTGCGGCACCCATCGGCCCCACCGCTCGCCGAGGGCCGGGCGCCGTGGATGCCACGCCTCGGTGACCGTCAGCCCGTCCCGGTCCACGACGGCGATCGGCCCGCTCCGGCCGGCGAGGACCGCGACCGCCTGGGGGTGGATGCACGCCGCGACGACGGCGGGTGCGGCCACGTCGGCCGGCGAGGTGACCGCGCAGTTCGGCACCACCGAGCTCAGCTGACGGGCCATGGTGCGGTCGAAGATCGTCACCGCCATGGGCACCCCCGGCTGGAGGTGCTCCGTGAGGAGTGCGTAGCGCAGGGCGAGCACGTCACCTCGCACGACCACCGCGACCGCGTCGACGTGCTCGGCGAACGCAGCCCGCAGCGCCGGCTCGTCGGGGGCGAGGAGGTGCACCGGGTCGGCACCCTCCTGGCCGAGCAGCGTGCACAGGAGCCGGGTCGCCTCCAGGTCCCCGATGACGACGACGCGGGGAGGGCTGGTCATCGGCTGCTCCAGGGGTCGTGGCGGTGGGTCGTGGCGGCGCCTGAGGGGCGGTCGGCCGTGGCGGCGTCGAGGCCAGCACCACCGTGTCGACCCGCTCCCCCCCGGACGCGGCGCCGGACAGACCACCCGGTCCGGCGCCGCGAAGCCGGCCGGCTCACTGCTGACGGTATACCCATAGGGGTATCTGGCGCTGTGATCACCCACACAT
>DATITJ010000292.1:0-3591 GCA_035467935.1 Ornithinibacter sp. | reverse complement strand
TCGGCAGGCGGATCGCGCACGTGGCTGCCGCCGACGCCCGGGCCCTGCTCGCCCCGGCGGCACTCGCCGGCATCGTCGTGGCGTCCCTCGCCGTGCTGGCCGGGCACGTGGCGACCTTCGTGCTGGCGGCCCGCATGGTGGGCGTCCGGATGCCGGTGGTCGAGCTCGTGCCCCTCGCCCTGCTGGTCCTCCTCGTGGCCGCGGTGCCGCTGAACCTCGCGGGCTGGGGTCCGCGTGAGGGGGCCGCGGCCTGGGCGTTCGCGGCCGCGGGGGTGGGTGCGGCCCCAGGGCTGGCGGTGTCGGTCGCCTACGGGGTGATCGTCCTCGTCGCGACCCTGCCCGGCGCCGTCCTGCTCCTCGTGGGGAGGTCGCGGCGGGCCTCGTCGCCCTCGGGCGGCCGACCCGCGCGGACCGCCGCCCCGGCTGCCGACGCCCGGGAGGCGACCGCACATGGCTGACCTCCCCTACACGGTGCTGAGCTGCGCGATGTCGCTCGACGGCTACCTCGACGACGCGTCGGGGAAGCGGCTCGTGCTGTCCAACGCCGCCGACCTCGACCGGGTCGACGCCGTGCGGGCGGGCTGCGACGCCATCCTCGTCGGCGCGGGCACCGTGCGGGCCGACAACCCCCGTCTCCTCGTGCGCGCCGAGCACCGGCGGGCCTGGCGGGTCGCCGAAGGGCGCGCGGCGTCGCCGCACAAGGTGACCGTGACCCGGCATCCGCACCTGGACCCCGACGCGGCGTTCTTCTCCACGGGCGACGGGGACAAGCTCGTCTACTGCGCCAGTGCGTCGGTGGGCCGCGCCCGCGAGCGCCTGGGGGCCGCGGCGACCGTCGTCGACGCCGGCGCGACCCCGACGATGTGCGTGGTGAGCGAGGACCTCGCCGCCAGGGGCGTGCGCCGCCTCCTCGTCGAGGGTGGTCAGTCCGTGCACACCCAGTTCCTGTGCGCCGGCCTCGCCGACGAGCTCCACGTGGTCGTGGCGCCGTTCTTCGTCGGGGACTCGCGGGCGCACCGGGTGGTCGGGGACGGGCCACTGCCGTGGAACCGCGGCCGGAGGGCCCACCTCGCGGAGGTGCGCCGCATCGAGGACGTCGTGCTGCTGCGCTACGCGCTCTCGACCCGATTCGAGCAGGACGAGCCGACAGGGGCGATGCGATGACCACCCGACCACCCGCCGCAGTGATCCGCACCGAGGTCACGGTGCCGATCCGCTTCCCCGACGGCTTCGGCACGGTGGCCCGGGTGATCACCTTCGAGGGCCTGGTCGACGGGCGCGAGCACCTCGCCGTGGGCCTCGGGGACCACGCGACCACCATCGACCCGGCCGCGCACCCGTTCCCGCAGCCCTTGGTGCGGCTCCACAGCGAGTGCCTCACCGGCGACGTGTTCGGCAGCCAGCGCTGCGACTGCGGCCCGCAGATGCGCGAGGCGCTCGAGCGCATCACCGACGTGGGGGGCTACCTCCTGTACCTCCGGCAGGAAGGCCGCGGCATCGGGTTGTACGGCAAGCTCGACGCCTACGTGCTGCAGGACCTCGGCCTCGACACCTACGAGGCCAACGTCGCGCTGGGCTTCCGCGCCGACGCCCGCGACTACACCGTCGCGGCGCAGATGATCCACGCGCTGGGGCTGGCCCGGGTGGCGCTGCTCAGCAACAACCCCGACAAGGCCGACCAGCTGTCACGGCTCGACGTCGCGGTCGCCGAGCGGGTGCCCACCGGGGTCCACTGGAGCCCGGCGAACGCCCGGTACCTCACGACGAAGTCGATCCGGGGCGCGCACACCTTCGAGCCGACCCCCCGTGCCGTGGTCACGCCCCGTGACGCGGGCGGTCCCGTCCTCGTCCCGGACGACCTCCGGCTCGAGGCCTGAGCGGTCCGCCGGTGACGCCGTGAGCCGAACGTCCGCCCCGCCGCCCGTCGACCTGCCGACCGCGCCCGTCGCGGCGGCACGGGGGTCGGCGCATCGCGTGCGGGCGAGCGCGGTGGTCGGGCTCGCCGGGCTCGTGGTGCTGCTCGTCATCCTGTCGGCGACGACGGGTCTCGGCGGAGCCGGGTGGGTCGTCGGCCTCGGGTGCGGCGCCGCGCTGGCGGGAGTGCTCGTGCGCGGCCTGGCGCGGGCCGGTCGCGACACGCTGGGTCCCGCCGACCTCGTCACGCTGGGCCGCGCACTCCTGGCCTGTGGGGTCGCCGCGCTCACCGCCGAGTCGTTGCTCGGGCACGACGTCACGCCGGCCCTCCTCGTGCTGACCGTCCCGGCACTCGTGCTCGACGCCGTCGACGGGCGGGTGGCTCGGCGGACCGGCACGGTCACGGCATTCGGGGGGCGCTTCGACGGGGAGGTCGACGCGTTCCTCATCCTCGTGCTCAGCGTCGCCGTCGCCCCGTCCACCGGGTGGTGGGTGCTGGCGGCGGGCCTCGCTCGCTACGCCTTCGCCGTCGCCGGCTGGGCGCTGCCCTGGATGCGCGGACGGCTCGAGTTCCGGTACTGGCGCAAGGTCGTGACCGCGACCGTCGGGGTCGTGCTCACCGTGGCGGTGGCGGACGTGCTGCCACGGTGGCTGACGGTGGTCGCCGTGGTGGTCGCGCTCGCCCTCCTCGCCGAGTCGTTCGGCCGCGACGTGTGGTGGCTCTGGCGCCACCGGCCGGCACCGGCCCGGGCGAGACCGGGCGTGCGGGCCGTGCGCCTCGGCGTGACCGCCGTCGCCACCGTGCTGTCCGTGGCTCTGGTGTGGTTCGCGCTGGTGGCCCCGACCCGGCCCGACCGGCTCACCCCGGGATCCTTCGTGCGCCTCCCGGTGGAGGCCGTGGTGGTGGCCGCCCTGGCCCTGGTCGCCTCGGGAGGGTCGTCCCGGTCCACGCGGGCCGTGACGGTCGTCGTCGGGACGCTCCTGTCCGCCGTCGCCCTGCTCAAGATCCTCGACCTCGGGGCCTTCGCGGTGCTCGACCGGCCGTTCAACCTCGTGACCGACCGCGGACAGCTCGGCTCGGGCCTGGCCTTCGTCAGGGACTCGATGGGTCCGTGGGCGGCCCGGGGCAGCGTGGTCGCCGCGGCCCTCCTCGTCGGCGGGGTCGTCGTCTCCCTCCCCTGGGCGTTCGGCCGCCTCACGCGCGTGGTCTCCCGGCACCGCCGGGGGAGCAGGCGGGCGGTCGGCGTGCTCGCCGCGGTGTGGGTGGTCTGCGCGGCCTCGGGGGTCCAGCTCGCGTCCGGCGGTCCGGTCGCCGCGGCCGACACGGGGCCGTTCGTGGTGGGCAAGGTGCGCGCCACGACCGCTGCCTACCGAGACCGGGAGACGTTCGAGCGGGAGCTCGCGGCCGACGCCTTCGCCGACCCGGCATCCGGCGACCTGTCGGCCCTGCGCGGCAAGGACGTGGTGGTCGCCTTCGTCGAGAGCTACGGCCGCGTCGCGCTGGAAGGGCACGAATCCAGCTCTGTGCGAACGCTGGTGGATGCCGGGACGGTCAGGCTGCGCGACCTCGGGTACACGGCGGCGAGCGCCTACCTCGGCTCTCCGACGTTCGGGGGCAGCAGCTGGCTCGCCCACGCCACGCTGCAGTCGGGCCTGGAGGTGGGCAACCAGGGCCAC
>DATITJ010000291.1:0-5380 GCA_035467935.1 Ornithinibacter sp. | reverse complement strand
ATCGCCGCGGAGACGTCCTCGGGCTCGACGCCGAACACGCGCGCGCCGACGAACCGGTGGAGGTCCTCCCCCGTGCGGAAGGCCTCGATGAGGCCCTCGTCGCCCGACAGGTGCGCCATGATCCGCATCTCGATCTGGCTGTAGTCGGCCGACATCAGCGACTCGAAGCCCTCGCCGACGACGAAGACCTCGCGGATGCGACGGCCCTCATCGGTGCGGATCGGGACGTTCTGGAGGTTGGGGTCGGTCGACGACAGCCGCCCGGTGGCCGCGATGGTCTGGATGTAGGTGGTGTGGATGCGACGGTCGGGCGCGACCGACTTGATCAGGCCCTCGACGGTGACCCGCAGCCGGCTCGTGTCGCGGTGCCGCAGCAGGGCCTCGAGGAACGGGTGCTCGGTCCTGGCGAAGAGGTCGGCCAGCGCGTCGGCATCCGTGGTGTAGCCGGTCTTGGTGCGCTTGGTCCTGGGCATGCCGAGCTGGTCGAAGAGCACCTCCTGCAGCTGCTTGGGGCTGCCGAGGTTGACGTCCTGGCGTCCGATGGCGTCGTAGGCGTCCTGCTGGGCTTGGCGCATCTTCGCCGCGAAGTCGGCCTCGAGCGCGGTGAGGGCGTCCTCGTCGACGGCGATGCCGGTGCGCTCCATGCGGGCGAGGATGTCGACGAGGGGCAGCTCGAGGTCGCGCAGCAGCTCGGTGCCCCCGGTCTCCTCGAGCCGCTCGGCGAGCACCTCGGAGAGCTCGAGCACCGCGCGCGCCCGCACCATGGCGTCGCGCTCGGCGGTGTCGTCGTCGGCGGCGACATCGAACACGAACGTCCCCTGGTCGCCCGCGGCCTCCTCCACCCTGAGCTCGCGCCCGAGGTGACGCACGACGAGGTCCTCGAGGTCGAATGAGCGCTGGTCGGGGCGCACGAGGTAGGCGGCCAGCGCGGTGTCGGAGACGACTCCGGCCAGGCCCAGCCCGCGGGTCGACAGCGCCTGGAGCTGCTCCTTGGCGTCGTGCAGGACCTTGGGCGCCTCGGCGTCGGCGAGCCACGCGGCGAGGACGTCCTCCTGCTCCCGGGTCAGCGCCGTGAGGTCGAGGTAGGCCGTGGCGCCGTCCGCACCCGCGAGGGCGACGGCACCGGCATCCCCCTGTCCGCCGCGGTAGTGGCCGACGACGACGACCCCGTGGGGCACACGACGCCCCTCGGCGCCGTCACCGAAGCGCCCGGCGAGGTCGTCGGCGGTGAACACCTCACCCTCGAGCTCGAAGCCGCCCTCGACCTCGTCCTGCTCGACCTCGAACGTCGCGAAGAGCCGGTCGCGCAGCACCCGGAACTCGAGGGCGTCAAAGACGCGGTGCACCTCCTCGCGGTCCCACGACGTGCGCTCGAGGTCGTCGATGCTCAGCGGCAGGTCGAGGTCGTCGACGAGCCTGTTGAGGCGGCGGTTGCGCAGGACGCCGTCGAGGTGGGCGCGGAGGTTCTCGCCGGCCTTGCCCTTGATCTCGTCGACGTGGGCGATGACGCCGGCGAGGTCGCCGTACTGGCCGAGCCACTTCGCCGCGGTCTTGGGCCCGACCCCGGGCACCCCGGGCAGGTTGTCGCTCGTCTCGCCCACGAGCGCGGCGAGGTCGCTGTACCGCTCGGGCGGCACGAGGTACTTCTCGGTGACCGCGGCAGGGTCCATCCGCCAGACCTCGGACACCCCGCGCACCGGGTAGATCAGGGTCACCTTGTCGGACACGAGCTGGAAGGCGTCGCGGTCGCCGGTGCAGATGACGACCTCGTGCCCCTGCTCGACGGCGCGGTGGGTGAGGGTGGCGATGACGTCGTCGGCCTCGAAGCCCTCGACCCCGAGGTGCTTGATGCGCAGCGCGTCGAGCACCTCGCCCAGCAGCGGCAGCTGGCCGGAGAACTCGGTGGGGGTGGCCGAGCGGCCCGCCTTGTACTCGGGGTACTCGGCGGCCCGGAAGGTCTGGCGCGAGACGTCGAAGGCGACCCCGACGTGGGTCGGCGCCTCGTCGCGCAGGACGTTGATGAGCATCGAGGTGAAGCCGTAGACGGCGTTGGTGTGCTGCCCCGTGCTCGTCGAGAAGTTCTCGACCGGGAGGGCGAAGAAGGCGCGGTAGGCCAGCGAGTGTCCGTCGAGGAGGAGGAGCTTCACGCGTGGCAGCCTATCCACCATGACCGACACCCCCGCCGCCCCCGACGACGCACTCCGCACCGGCCCCGACGTCGCGGCCGGCGCCGCCGCCCTGCGCGTCATGAACCCCGACTCCCTCATGCACCGCATGGGCATCGAGGTCGTGGAGGCCACCGCCGAGCGCCTCGTCGCGACGATGCCCGTCGAGGGCAACACCCAGCCCTACGGCCTGCTCCACGGCGGCGCGTCGGTCGTGCTCGCCGAGACCCTCGGCTCGATCGGCGCCGCCCTGCACGCCGGGCCGGGCAAGGCGGTCGTCGGTCTCGACATCAACGCCACGCACCACCGCGCGGCCCGCTCGGGAGTGGTGACCGGCACGGCCACGCCGATCAGCCTCGGCCGCACGCTGGCCTGCTACGAGGTCGTCGTCACCGACGACGACGGCAGGCGGGTGTGCACGAGCCGGATCACCTGCCTGATCCGCGACCGCGCCCCCGGCGCCTGACCGACGACGGATGCCGTGCCGGGACGACGGATGCCGTGCCGGTCAGAGCGGGCGGGACGGCGCCGCGAACGCGCGGCTGCGCAGGTACCGGCGCCGCCGGAGCAGCTCGTGACCGGTCTCCGAGGTCTCCGGCGCGATCTTGCGCCGCAGCTGGGTCGTGGAGACGACGCGTCGCACGATGACCGAGGAGAACCCCAACCGGGCGAAGAAGCGGTTGGCGTCCCGGCTGGCCGTCGGCACGTTGGACACGACGACCTCGCAGCCGGAGCGCTCGGCGCACGACAGCACGGCCGCCAGCAGGGACTTGGCGACCCCGTGGCGGCGCGCCTCGGGCCCCACCCAGAGCTGCTCGATGGCGAGCTCGGCCGAGGGGCTGAGCCCGAAGGGGTTCTCGGTGACGATGACGTAGCCGACGGCCTCGCCGTCGAGGCGGGCGACCCAGGCCTGCACGCCGGGACGGCGCAGGGCGGTCGTCAGGCGTCCCTCGGTGACGCCGCGCGCCGCAGCCTCCTTGCTCGACCCGTTGTCGATGCGCGCCGCGAGCCAGAGGCCCGTGATGTCGCGCAGGTCGCCATGGTCGACCGGGCTCACGTCCAGCGTCCGCCTGCCCACGGCACCTCCGTCGGTCGTGGCGCCGGTGCGGGAGGCACCGGACGCCGGGAAAAGACTGCAAGCACCCGAGCCTAGACCCCAAGTGCCCCGGACAGAAGCCGAGTGAACGGCATTCAACCATCTGCGTAGGCTGCCCCGGGTGACTTCGCTCTTCCCGGGTGCCGGGACCCTTCTCAACGTGCTCACCGTCCTGGTCGGCGCCGGTCTGGGGATGCTCGTCGGACACCGCCTGCGCGAGCACACGCGGTCGGTCGTCACCGACGTCCTCGGCCTGGTGACCCTGCTGGTCGCGGGCCTGTCGGCGGTCGCGGTGACCGACCCGGCGCTGGGCGAGGCCGTCGGGTCGGGCTTCCCCGTGCTCATCGTCCTGGGCTCGCTGCTCATCGGCTCGATCACCGGGTCGGTGCTGCGGATCGAGGAGCGGCTGGAGGGCCTGGCCGGGCGGATCCAGACCTGGGTGGCGCGCCGGTCCCGCACCGAGGGGGGCACCGACCACGCGGCCCGCGAGCGGTTCATCGAGGGGTGGCTCACGGCATCCCTGCTGTTCTGCGTCGGCCCGCTGACGATCCTCGGCTCGCTCAACGACGGCCTGGGCCGGGGTATCGACCAGCTCGCGCTCAAGGCGGTGCTCGACGGGTTCGCGGCGCTGGCCTTCGCGGCGAGCTTCGGCGTCGGCGTCATGCTCTCGGCCGTGTCCGTGCTCGTCGTGCAGGGCCTGCTGACGCTCCTGGGCGTGCTCCTGGGCGGCCTGGTGCCCGATGCCCACATCGCGGCCCTCACGGCCACGGGAGGGCTGCTGCTCGCCGGCATCGCCCTGCGCCTGCTGCGCATCCGCGACGTGCCGGTCGGTGACATGCTGCCGGCGCTCGTCGTGGCGCCACTGCTCACCCAGGTCGTCGTCTGGCTGCGCTGAGAGTCACCGCGCCGGGTTGAGAGTCATCGCGCCGGGCCGTCGGCCGGTCAGGCCTTCTCCATGCCGGCGATGACCGCGTCGGCGACCTCGCGCATGCCCATGCGGCGGTCCATCGCGGTCTTCTGGATCCAGCGGAAGGCGTCGGCCTCGGTGATCTTGAGCTTGGCCATGAGCACGCCCTTGGCGCGGTCGACGGCCTTGCGGGTCTCGAGCCGGTCGCCGAGGTCGGCGACCTCGGCCTCGAGCGTCTTCATCTCGCTCCAGCGCGAGAGCGCGATGTCGAGGGCCGGGGTGACGTCGCCCGCGGTGAAGGGCTTGACGACATAGGCCATGACCCCGGCGTCTCGGGCCCGCTCGACGAGCTCGGTCTGGCTGAACGCCGTGAGCATGACGACGGGGCAGATGCGCTCCTTCCCGATCTGCTCGGCCGCGGTGATGCCGTCCATGACGGGCATCTTGACGTCCATGATGACGATGTCCGGCTTGAGGTCGAGCGCCATCGCGACGGCCTGCTCCCCGTCGCCGGCCTGGCCGACGACGTCGTAGCCGGCCTCGCCGAGCATCTCGGCGAGGTCGAGGCGGATGATCGCCTCGTCCTCGGCGACGAGCACGCGCCGGCCCGACGGGGCCGAGGGGGACGGGGCAGCCGTGGTCTCACTCATGTGCCGGGAGCGGGGATCGAACCCGCACGCCCTCGCGGGCAGAGCATTTTGAGTGCTCCGTGTCTGCCATTCCACCACCCCGGCCGGGGCGCGGCCTGCGAAAATCCGACACCCGTGGGCGACGCCGTGCGCGGCGGTGGCGCCCCGGGTCACACTGGGCAACAGGCTCGTGAGAAGCCTACCGGTCGCCCCACCCCGTCGATGCTGCGCATCACGGACGCCCGGCGCCATGGCACCGTCAGCACCCGGCCGCGGTAGTCGCGGCGCTCAGACGATCCCCGGTGCGAGCTCGCTGTAGGCCGGCGCGACGCGGTTCTTGGCGTCCCCGATGCGGTGCACGCGCAGGGCGTTGGTGGACCCGGGGATGCCGGGGGGCGAGCCGGCGACGATGACGACCACCTCGCCCTCGACGACGCGGCCCGCGGCGAGGAGCACCTCGTCGACCTGCATCGCCATCTCGTCGGTGTGCCGCGTGTCGCCGACGAGGAAGGTCTCCACACCCCACGTGAGGGCGAGCTGGCTGCGGGTCCCCTGGTTGGGCGTGAACGCGAGCATCGGGATG
>DATITJ010000290.1:0-2742 GCA_035467935.1 Ornithinibacter sp. | reverse complement strand
GTGGCGACCACGGAGGCGGTCATCGCGCGGACCGAGGCGCTCGACGCGACGCTGTCGATGGCCGGGCAGGGCATCCCGCTCTACAAGCGGGCCGTCCTGCGCCTGCTCGAGGGTCGCCTGCCCGAGCTCGAGCCCGAGCTGCGGGCCGACCCCCACGTCCACCTCTTCCGTGACATGCACGCCCTCTCCCTGGTCGAGGCGGGGCGCGAGGGCGAGGCCCGGGGGCTGCTCGGGCCGTGGGCCGAGCAGCCCCCGGTGCCGTGGGACTACCTGTGGGTGCTGTTCACCGTGGTGCGGGCGCGGCTCTGGGCGCGGCTGGGTGACCCGGTTGCCGTCGCTGACCTGCGTGCCGCGCTGGCTCCCTACGCCGACCGGCTCGCCGTGGGGTCGGTGGCCGTCGCCTTCCTCGGGTCGGTCGAGCTCGCGCTGGCCGAGCTGGCCGCGGTCGCCGGGGAGCCGGCGGCCGCGGCCGAGCACCTGGCACGCGCCCGCCGCACGCACGTCGACCTCGGGCTCGGCGTCTGGGTGCGCCTCACCGACGAGCTCGCGGACCAGCTGGGCCTGCCCCACGAGCGCTGATGCCCGTCAGGGGTTCGCGGTGCCGTGGACGCGCAGTGCCCGCCGGCGGAAGGCGCGCCGAGCCAGCGCGGGGAACACGCGGCGCACGGGCGCGGGCGCCCCGGACAGCATCCGCGTCACGACCACGGGGTCGCCGTCGTGCTGGATCATCCCGAACGTCAGCAGCTGCTCGCCCCGGCGGGTGCCCGCGCGGGCCCGCTGGCCCACGGCATCCCACTCGGCCTGGCTCAGGCAGCGGGCCGCGATGGGCAGGAGCCGCTGCTCCTCGGCGTCCAGGTGCTCGGCGAGCGTCGCGCTGAGCGTGTCGTGGACCTCGGCGAGGTGGTCGCGATCCGCCCTCCCGGCGGCCGTCAGCCACCGGGCAGCGGCGACATCCGCCTCCCGGAGCAGGGCGTCGACCCGCTCGTGCTGCGACTGCATGAGCTCGACGATCGGCGCCAGCTCCTGCGGGACGCGGTCGAGGAGCAGCGGCCAGACGAGCTCGTCCTCGGCGGTGTGGTGGTGGTGCAGGGCGCGGCCGACGTACTCGAGGTGGTCGGCGACGACGCGGGCACGGTGGACGTCGCCGACGGGCACCCGGCGCACGGCGGCTCCCGCGAGCCGCAGCTCACGACGGAAGAAGGTGTGGACGGTGGGCATCTCGTCGGTGTCGAGGACGGTGGTCGTCGTGGTGCTGGTCATGGGGTGCTCCTCGGTGGGGTCCTGGTGGGCCTCCACCGTCGGCCCGGGGGCCTGCAGCCCGCTTGCACCCGCCTTGCAGCCCGCCCGGTCAGAGCCAGGAGAGGTGCGGCTTGAGCAGGGCGTAGCCCACGAACGCCACGACGTCGAGGATCGTGTGGGCGACGACGAGCGGCATGACGCGCCTGGTGCGCGTGTAGAGCCACCCGAAGAACAGGCCCATCACGAGGTTGCCGACGAAGCCGCCGAACCCCTGGTAGAGGTGGTAGCTGCCGCGGATGACCGCGCTGGTGACGATGACCCGCCACGGGCCCCAGCCGGCCTCGCCCCAGCGCCGGAAGAGGTAGCCCACCATGACGACCTCCTCGAGCACGGCGTTCTGGGCCGCGGCCAGCACGAGCACGGGGATCGTCCACCAGGTGCTCGCGAGGTTGGCCGCGGAGATCGTCGTGTTGAGGTCGAGGGCCGTGGCGCCGGCGTAGAGGGCCAGCCCGGGGATGCCGACCGCCGCCGCGACGGCCGCACCGCGCAGGAGGTCCTGGCCGGGTCGGCGCAGGTCGAAGCCCATCGTGTGCGGCTCGCGGGGGTCGTCGCGCCGCAGCAGGTGCAGGGCCAGGAGCACCGGCACCAGGGCCAGGGCGATGCCGGTGAGCTGGAAGGCGAGGTCGAGCCAGGGCCGGTCGGGCGTGACCGAGGAGTTCATCGCCGTCGTCTGCGACCCCAGGGGTTGCGGCCGGGTCAGCTTCTCGACGATGCGCAGCAGCGACCAGACCGCCGAGGCGCCGAGCGAGACACCGAGGACGAGCCAGGTCTCGGTGAGGTGCCGGCGCCGCATGGCGACAGGGTATGCCGGGTGGACGGGGAGGCGGCCGGGGCCCACGGGATGGGCCATCGCCACGCGCGCGCATGCGGTGGTCCGCCGCGGCGGCGCCTCCCCGACCTACGATGGCGGTTCCGTGGACCCCAGGAGGATGCCGTGCCCCGCCCCTTGCCGCGCCGTGCGGCCCGTGCCGTCGGTGTCGCCGCGCTCGCGACCGCCGTCGTGCTCACCGGGTGCAGCGGCGGCGACGACCCCGTCGCCCCGACATCTTCGGCGTCCCCGACATCTTCGGCGTCCCCGACATCCCCGACTTCCTCGGCGTCCCCGACTTCCTCGGCGTCCCCGACGCCGAGCGGCACGACCGGTGCCCCGACGGCGAGCGCGAGCCCGTCGCAGACGGCGGTGGTCCCGACCGTCGCCGGGGTCTACCGCGCCGCCCGCACGTCCGCGCTGTCCGCGGCCTCCGGCCACGCCGAGGGCAGCCAGACCCGCGAGGGCCGCACCCTCGTGATCGACGTCGAGGGCGCCGCGAACGGCTCGAACCAGACCGTGTTCATCACGACCGACACCGGGACGGCCGAGGTGCTCACGGTCGGCGAGGGCAACTGGCTCGGTGGCGACGAGGGGTTCTGGGTGGAGCAGACCGGCGACGCGCAGGCCGGCGC
>DATITJ010000289.1:0-2034 GCA_035467935.1 Ornithinibacter sp. | reverse complement strand
TGGGTCCCGCGGACCGTGCCGAAGTCCACCCGTGACCGGTCGTTGACCGGCAGCGACTCGAAGAAGGCGATGTTCTCGCGCTCGGGCTCGAGGACCGGCTCGAGGGGCGCCAGGTTGATCGCCTTGCGCTCCGGGGCCCCCAGCATCCCGGGCACCACGAGCGGGCTCACCGGGCAGGCCTCGACGCACAGCCCGCACCCCGTGCAGTCCTCGACGTACACCTGCAGCGTGTACCGCGAGTCCGGCAGGCCGGCCGCGTTGAGGGGCGCCGACCGGAAGCCGTCGGGGGCACCCTCGAGGGCGGCACCGTCG
Source organism: Ornithinibacter sp. (assembly GCA_035467935.1). GTDB lineage: Bacteria > Actinomycetota > Actinomycetes > Actinomycetales > Dermatophilaceae > Fodinibacter. The sequence goes on along the minus strand of DATITJ010000289.1, from coordinate 1,722 downwards.
TAGAACCGGGACCGGATGACGCTGTGCGGGCACACGAAGCTGCACGTGCCGCACTGGATGCAGGTGTCGGGGTCCCAGTCGGCGACGAGGTCGGAGATCCGTCGCTTCTCGTATGCCGTGGTGCCGCTGGGATAGGTGCCGTCGACCGGCAGCGCGCTCACCGGGAGCGCGTCCCCGCGGCCGGCCATCATCTCGGCGGTCACCGTGCGCACGAACTCCGGGGCGTGGCGGGGCACGACGTCGGGGATGTCGCGGTCGGAGGTCCGCGCGGCCGGGACCGGGACCTCGTGCAGCGCGGCGAGGGTGGCGTCGACGGCGGCCTCGTTGCGCCGCACCACCTCCGCGCCGCGGCGGCCGTAGGTCTTGCGGATCGCCGCCTTCACCCGGGAGACGGCCTCGGGAGCCGGCAGCACGCCGGAGATCGCGAAGAAGCACGTCTGCAGCACGGTGTTGGTCCGGCCGGGAAGGCCGGCGAGGCGGGCCACCTCGGTGGCGTCCACGGCATACAGGCGGAGCCGCTTGTCGACGATCTGCTGCTGGACGGGACCGGCGATGGCGTCCCAGACCTCGTCGGGGGGCTGCGGGGCGTTGAGCAGGAGGGTGGCGCCGTCCTGGGCGCAGGCGAGGACGTCGACGGTGTCGAGCAGGCCGAGGTGGTGGCACCCGACGAACCCCGCGCGGCTCACGAGGTACGGCGCGTGGATGGGGTGCGGCCCGAACCGCAGGTGCGAGACGGTGAGCCCGCCGGACTTCTTGGAGTCGTAGACGAAGTAGGCCTGCGCGTGCACGTCGGGGTCGGCGCCGAGGATCTTGATGGTGTTCTTGTTGGCCCCGACCGTGCCGTCGGAGCCGAGCCCGTAGAAGACCGCGCGCAGGGTCTGCGGGTCCTCGATGTCGAGGTCCGGATCGTAGGGGAGGCTCGTGCCGCCGACGTCGTCGGTGATGCCGAGGGTGAACCGGCGGCGGGGCTGCGCGAGCGCGAGCTCGGCGAAGATCCCGACCACCATGCCCGGGGTGAGCTCCTTGGACGACAGGCCGTAGCGACCGCCGATGACCCGCGGGATCGTGGCCCGGTCGCCGCGCTCGTGGGCCTCGGCGAGGGTCGCGACGACGTCGAGGTAGAGGGGCTCGCCGGTGGAGCCGGGTTCCTTCGTGCGGTCGAGGACGGCCACCTGCCGCACGGCCGCGGGCAGCGCCGCGAGCAGCTCGTCCGACGGGAAGGGCCGGTAGAGGCGCACGAGGAGGACGCCGACGCGCTCACCACCCGCGACGAGGTGGGTGACCGTCTCGCGGACCGTCTCCCCGCCGGACCCCATGACGACGACGACGCGCTCGGCCTCGGGGTGGCCCGTGTACTCGACGACCCGGTAGGCGCGCCCGGTGTGCCCCGCCACCTCGTCCATGACGTCCTGGACGATCCCGGCGGTGCGGGCGTAGAAGGGGTTGACCGTCTCGCGAGCCTGGAAGTAGACGTCGGGGTTCTGCGCGGTGCCGCGCACGAACGGGTGCTCTGGGGTCAGCGCCCGCGCGCGGTGCTCGCGCACGAGGTGCTCGGGGACCACGGCCCGCAGGACGTCGTCGTCGATGAGCTCGACGGTGTTGAGCTCGTGGGAGGTGCGGAACCCGTCGAAGAAGTGGACGAACGGCACCCGGCTGCGAAGGGTGGCGGCGTGGGCCACGAGCGCGAAGTCGTGGGTCTCCTGGACCGACGAGGCGCAGAGC
>DATITJ010000288.1:0-1561 GCA_035467935.1 Ornithinibacter sp. | reverse complement strand
AGGACGGTGCGACCGTCGGGGTCGAGGGGGTGCCCGGGGGGCACGGTGCTGTCGGCGCGCGTCAAGACGCGGACCTCCTTCCCTGCCTCACGGGACAGGTCGTTAAAGGATGTCGGGGGTGCGGCGCCCACTCTACGGGGTCGGTGGGCCCGGCTCCCACGGGGCTCGCACTGCGACGTCGCCCTGGCGGGAGGTCGTCCTCGCGTCAGCCGGAGCGCCCTGGGCCCACCGCACGCACCATCGCGACCCGGCGGCCGTGCCGCTGCATGCCCAGGCGCTCCTCGGCATCCGCGAACGGTCGGAGGCGGTCGGGCAGCCGCTCGAGGACGGCATACCCGTGCGCCGCGTACCACGGGCCGTTCCACGGCACGTCGGCGTAGGTCGTCAGGGTGACCTCGCGCCCGCCTCGCCGGGCGACCTCCTCGTGCACCCCGGCGAGCAGCGCGGCGCCGATGCCCCGGCGGCCGTGGGTCGGGTCGACCGCGATCTGCTCGAGGTGCCAGTGCCCGCCCAGGTCGAGCACGTGCGCGAAGCCGGCGACCTCGTCCACGTCCTCGACGGCGACGAGCAGGAACCCGGGCTCGGCCGCTCGCTCCTCCCCGGACGACGCGGGCGGCCAGTCCACCGGGCCGAAGCGCTGCGCGAAGAGCGCGTCTCCCGCATCCTCGATCCGCGCGAGCGCCGGGAGGTCGTGCGGCTCGGCCGGGCGGATGGTCACCATGGCTGCAGTATGCCGTCGGCGCGGCGACCGTGGTGGTGCGGCGACCGTGGTGGTGCAGCGAACGTGCTGTCGGGGTGGCCGCGGGGCCCGACGGCGAGGATCATCGGGCGCGAGGGGCTCCACCGGAAGACCCCCGTGACGAAAGGGCCCAGCCATGGCACACACGTACGGCATCACCGAGGTCGTCGGCTCCTCGACGACCTCGATCGACGAGGCCATCTCGACCGCGGTCGCGCGGGCGTCGACCACCGTGCGGGGCCTGGACTGGTTCGAGGTGACCGAGATCCGCGGGCACCTCGAGGACGGCGCGGTGGCGCACTACCAGGTGGGCCTCAAGATCGGCTTCCGACTCGAGGAGTGACCCGGGCCCTCCCTCGTGCGCGGTCCCGGGCGCCCTGGTGTGGACGTGGGTCAGGCCAGGGTCGGCTTGACCTCGGCGAGCCGGCCGAGCAGGCCGTTGACGAACCGCGGGCTGTCGTCGGTCGACAGCTCGGTCGCCAGCGCGACCCACTCGCTGATCGCGACGCCCTCGGGCACGTCGGTGGAGTAGAGCACCTCGAACGCACCGAGCCGCAGGATGGCGCGGTCCACGGCAGGCATCCGCTGCAGCGTCCAGCCCTGTGAGTACGTGGCGATGAGCTCGTCGACCTGCGACCAGTGCTCGACGACACCGGTCACCAGGTCGGCGGTGAACTCCGACAGGGGTGCCTCGGTCACGGGCGCGGCGAGGCGCTGGCGAAGCAGCTCGGCGACGTTGACCTTGCGCTGCTCGGCCTCGAAGAGCAGGTCGAGCGCGCGCTTGCGGGCCTTGGTGCGGGCGCCCACGGGTCAGCTGACCCG
>DATITJ010000287.1:0-2049 GCA_035467935.1 Ornithinibacter sp. | reverse complement strand
GCGAAGGGCAGCGGGTGGATCGCGGCCTCGGTGCCGCCGGCGACGACGACGTCGGCGCGGCCGCCACGGATCATGTCGTAGCCGGTGCCCATCGACTCCGCGCCCGAGGCGCAGGCCGAGACGGTGGTGTGCGCGCCGGCGCGGGCGCCGAGCTGCAGCGACACGTTGCCGGCCGAGGTGTTGGGCATGAGCATCGGGACGGCGAGCGGGAAGACCCGGCGCACGCCCTTCTCCTTGAGGATGTCCCACTGGTCGAGCAGGGTCCAGACACCACCGATGCCGGTGCCGATCGCGACGCCGAGGCGCAACGGGTCGACCTCGGGGGACCCGGCGTCCTCCATGGCGGCGCGTGACGCGATGACGGCGTACTGCGCGCTGGGGTCCATGCGGCGGACCTCGACCTTGGTGAGCACCTCCTCGGGCTTCTGCGCGATCGTGCACGCGAAGTGCACGGGCAGCTCGAAACGCTCGAGCCACTCCTCGGGCAGGGGCTTGGCACCCGACCGCCCCGCGAGGATGCCCTCCCAGGTCTCGGCGATCGTGCCGCCGAGGGGCGTGGTGGCACCGAGTCCGGTGACGACGACGCGACGCTCGCTCATGGGTCCTGCTGCTCCTTGTGGGAAGGGACTGGGGTATGCCGTGGCGGCGCCGGGGTGGCCGGTCCGCCTCCCCCCGACCCTAGGCCTCTCGGCCCGGGTCGGGGAGGGTCGGATGCGTCTGGGCTCAGCCCTGGTTCTTGGCGATGAAGCTGACCGCGTCGCCGACCGTCGTGAGGTTCTTGACCTCGTCGTCGGGGATGCGCACGCCGAACTTCTCCTCCGCGTTGACGACGATGGTCATCATCGACAGCGAGTCGATGTCGAGGTCGTCGGTGAAGGACTTGTCCGACTGCACGTCGGCCGGGTCGAGGCCGGTCTCCTCGTTGACGATCTCGGCCAGTCCGGCGAGGATCTCCTGCTCACTGCTTGCCATGTGCTCTGCTCCTTCGATTCTTCTCGGGGGTGCTTGCTGGCCCGGGTGACCCGTGGGCCCACGGGAGTCCTTACGGGATGACGACGACCTGGGCGGCGTACGACAGCCCGGCGCCGAACCCGATCTGCAGCGCGAGGCCGCCCCTCGGCGCCTCGCCGCGGCGCACCATCTGCTCCATCGCCAACGGCACGGATGCCGCAGACGTGTTGCCCGTGTAGGCGATGTCGCGGGCCACGGCCACGTCGTCGGGCAGCTTGAGCTGCTTGGCCATCGCGTCGACGATCCGCACGTTGGCCTGGTGCGGGACGAACGCGTCGAGCTGGTCGACGGTGACGCCGGCCGCGTCGAGCGCGCGCTGGGCCACGGGCGCCATGCCCCACACGGCCCAGCGGAAGACGGTCTGGCCCTGCATGCCGATGTGCGGCCAGTCGAGCTTCTGCTCGTGGACGTCGATCCAGCTCTCGGTCTGCGAGATGGCCTCCCACTTCTCGCCGTCGGACCCCCAGATCGTCGGGCCGATGCCCGGGGTCTCCGACCGGCTCACGACCGCGGCCCCGGCGCCGTCGCCGAAGATGAACGCCGTGCCCCGGTCGTCGCGGCTGGTGAAGTCGGAGAGCCGCTCGACGCCGACGACGAGGACGTTCTCGGCGGAGCCGCCGCGGACCATGTCGTTGGCCAGGGCGATGCCGTGGCAGTAGCCGGCGCACGCCGCCGAGATGTCGAGGGCCATCGCGGTGGTCCCGAACCGCTCGGCGACGAGCGGGGCGGCGGCAGGCGTCTGGTAGGGCCAGCTGACCGTGGCCACGAGGATCGCGTCGAGGTCGGAGCCCTCGAGCCCGGCCATCTCCAGGGCGGGCTCGGCCGCCAGGACGGACATGTCGATGACCGACTCGCCCTCACCCGCCCACCGGCGCTCGATGATGCCGGACCGCTCGCGGATCCACTCGTCGGTGGAGTCGATGCGCTCGACGATCTCGGAGTTGTGCACGATGCGCCGCGGCCGGTAGCCGCCGATGCCGGCGATGCGGGAGTGCGCGACCGGCGTGGCCGAGCGCAGCGAGGAGGCGAAGCCCTTCG
>DATITJ010000286.1:0-2497 GCA_035467935.1 Ornithinibacter sp. | reverse complement strand
GGCAGGAGGAAGAGCAGGAGGAAGACGAGGACGACGAAGGCCCCGAGCGTCTTGAACTGGCGCGCGAGGTAGGCCTGGGCGCCCTCCTCCACGGCCGCGCCGATCTCTTGCATCTTCTCGGTGCCGGGGTCGGCTGCCAGGACCTGACGCCGGAAGACGAACCCCATGACGAGCGCAACGATCGCGATGGCCGCGACGACGACGACGTACCTGAGGTTGTTTCCGGTGAGTTCCAAGGCAGAGCCCGACTCGGCCGAAGCGAGCGCGAGAGGTGCCATTCCATCCTCCTTGACGAGTGTGGTGGTGCGTTCCCGGGCGTGGTCACGCCGGCGCAGGGGCGCCCGGCGCACCTTACCGGGCTGGACGCCTGCTGGTCCCTACGGCACCGGAGTGACGCAGGTCACCCTCGACGCGGGTTGGTGACCGGGCGCCGTCGGGGAGTCAGGCAGCGAGGGCCTCGTCCAGCGAGGGGTGGATGCCGAACACCTTGTCGAGCCCCGTGATCCGGAACACGCGCAGGATGCGGTCGTTCGTGCAGACGATCCGCAGCCAGCCGGAGCTGTTGCGGACGAGCTTGAGACGGCCGACGAGCACACCGAGCCCGGTCGAGTCGAGGAAGGACACCTCGTCGAGGTCGACGACGAGGTGGGCGCGGCCGGCCGCGATCTCCTCGTCGAGGGCGGCGCGCAGCTGCGCGGCGGTGTAGACGTCGACCTCACCGGCCACCGTCACGACACTGACGTCGTCCTGGCGGGAGGTGGTCACGGACAGCTCCACGGGCGTGGCTCCTCTTGAACGCTGCAGGTGGGTCAGGCCCCGTCATGCGTGTCGGGACCGAGGTTTACCGTAGTCGGAGTGTCCACTCCCGACCAGCACCTCGCCGTTCTCACGGCGAGATCGAGCGCCGAGCGCCTGCTCCACGTCGAGCACGTGCCCGCCCGCGAGGCCCGCCTCGCGCAGTGGCCCGACAGCGTGGCACCCGCCGTGCTGTCCGCCCTGCTGGCCGGCGGGATGGAGCGCCCGTGGTCGCACCAGCGCGCCGCGATCGACCTCGCGAGCGACGGGCGGCACGTCGTGCTGGCCACGGGAACCGCCTCCGGGAAGAGCCTCGGATACCTCGCGCCGGTGCTCTCCGCGGCCGCGGAGGGTGCCGCGACGCCCGGTGGGCGCGGCGCCAGCGCGATCTACCTCGCGCCGACCAAGGCCCTCGCGGCCGACCAGCTGGCCCGGATCGAGTCCCTCGCCGTGCCCGGGGTGCGGGCCGCGACCTACGACGGCGACACCCCGCCCGACGAGCGCCGCTGGATCCGGGACCACGCCAACGTCGTGCTCACCAACCCCGACCTGCTCCACCGCTCCCTCCTGCCGGGCCACGACCGGTGGTCGCGGTTCCTGCGCTCGCTGCAGTTCGTCGTCGTCGACGAGTGCCACGTCTACCGCGGCGTGTTCGGCTCGCACGTCGCCTCGGTGCTGCGGCGGCTGCGGCGGGTGGCCGCCCGCTATGGCGCGACACCGACGTTCGTCCTCGCGTCGGCGACGGTGAGCGAGCCGGCCACCCACGCGTCACGGCTCATCGGGATGCCGGTCGCCGCCGTCACCGAGGACGGCTCGCCCCGGGGCGCCATGACGTTCGCACTCTGGGAGCCGTCGACCGAGGACGGCCACCGGCGCTCGGCGACGACCGAGGCGGCCGAGATCCTCGCCCAGCTCGTGATCGACGGCGTGCAGGCGGTCGCCTTCGCCCGCAGCCGGGCGGGTGCCGAGGCGCTCGCGGCGAACGCACGGCGTCGCGTCGAGCACGACGACCCCGCCAGGGCCGACTCGGTCGCGGCCTACCGCGGGGGGTACCTCCCCCAGGACCGTCGTGAGCTCGAGCGAGGGCTGCGCGACGGGTCGGTGCGCGGGCTGGCCGCGACGAACGCCCTCGAGCTCGGCATCGACGTGAGTGGGCTGGACGCGGTCGTCATGGCGGGCTGGCCGGGGCGGCGGGCGAGCCTGTGGCAGCAGGCCGGGCGGGCAGGCCGCTCCGGGGGTGAGTCCCTCGCCGTGCTCGTGGCCGCCGACGACCCGCTCGACACCTACCTCGTGCGCCACCCGGATGCCGTGTTCGGCGCCCCGGTCGAGGAGACGGTCATGGACCCGCACAACCCGCACGTCCTGGCGCCCCACCTGGCGGCCGCGGCCGCGGAGCTCCCCCTGGGTGAGGACGACCTGGCGATGTTCGGTCCCGACGCTCGCAGGCTGCTCGACGTGCTCGTCGCGCGCGGCATCCTGCGTCGACGGCCCTCGGGGTGGTTCTGGGCCCGCGAGGACCGGCCGGCCGAGCACATCTCGCTCCGGGGAGCCGGCGACGACGTCGCCGTCGTGGAGGCCCGCACCGGCCGTGTGCTGGGCACCGTGGACGAGGCCGCAGCCCACTCCCAGGTTCACACCGGTGCCGTGCACGTGCACCAGGGCGACACGTGGGTCGTCACCGAGCTCGACCTCGAGGCGCGCG
>DATITJ010000285.1:0-4667 GCA_035467935.1 Ornithinibacter sp. | reverse complement strand
CCGTCGGAGTCCTGGAACGTCTCGACGTCGGCGCAGTAGAACACCGCCGACTTCCACCACACGTCGCCGGTCTGGCTGAGCCTCATCGGGTGGCCTCCTCGCGCTCGACGGCCGGGCGGCCGGTGGTGGCCGGGGCAGGCGGCCCGGGGTCGAGCTGCGGCAGGACGTGCTCGCCGAAGGTGTCGATGAAGGCCCCCTGCTCCTGGCCCACGAAATGGAGGTAGACCTCCTCCCAGCCCTGCTCGACGTACTTCTGGATCCACGCGGCGTGCCGCGCCGGGTCGCTCGAGACGTGGACGACCTGCGCGACCTGGTCGGGGGTGACCGTCTGCGCCATCGTGTCGAAGGCCTCGACGGTCTCGGTGTCCCACGACACCGGCGGGCCGTGGACGTTGCTGCGCCACTGGTCGTGCGCGATGGCGAGGGCCTCGTCGTCGGTGGGGGCCCAGCTCAGGTGGACCTGGAGGCGGGCGGCGCCGCGGCCACCGGCGTCGCGGTAGGCGTCGAGCACCTGCTGGAGGGTGTCGAGGGGCTGGTTGACGGTGACGAGGCCGTCGGCCCAGGCGGCGTGCCGGGCTGCGGTCGCGGGGGTGACGGCGGGCCCGATGAGGGGCGGCACGGCATCCGGGAGGGTCCAGAGGCGACCACGGTTGACGGTGACGAGGCCGTCGTGGTCGACCTGCTCGCCGGCGAGCAGGCGGCGGATCACGTCGACGCACTCGAGGAGGCGGGCGTCACGGACGTCCTTGCGGGGCCACACGTCGCCGGTGACGCGCTCGTTGCTCGCCTCGCCGGAGCCGAGGGCCGCCCAGAACCGGTCGGGGAACATGCTCGAGAGGGTGGCGATGGCCTGGGCGGTGATGACGGGGTGGTAGCGCTGGCCGGGGGCCGTCACGACGCCGAAGGGCAGGCTGGTCGTCGCGAGGGCGGCGCCGAGGAAGGACCACGCGAACCCCGACTCCCCCTGGCGCGCGCTCCAGGGGGACAGGTGGTCCGACGACATCGCGGCGGTGAAACCGGCCTGCTCGGCGTGCTGGACGTCGCGCAGCAGGGTCCCCGGGGGGATCTGCTCGTGGGAACAGTGGAATCCGATGACGGTCATGCGTCCCCACGCAACCGGAGATGCCGGGCCGGGTCAAGGCGCGGACGTGCGGGCACGCTCCGGACCGCCGCGCCCGGGGCGCTGGGATCGGTGCGGTGACAGGATCGGGGCGGAGGTGAGGACCGTGGAGCACCTGGAGGCCGACGTCGTCGTCGTGGGGTCCGGCATGGGCGGGGGCACCACGGCCTGGGCGCTCGCCCAGCGGGGGGTCGACGTGCTGGTGCTCGAGCGCGGGGAGCGCATCCCGCGAGAGCCCGAGAACTGGTCGCCCGAGGCGGTGTTCCTCCAGCGGCGGTACAAGCCGGCGGAGGTGTGGGAGGACGGCCGCGGGCGGGCGTTCAGCCCCGGCGTGCACTACGTCGTCGGGGGCAACACGAAGGTCTACGGGGCCTCGCTGCCGCGGTTTCGCGAGTCGGACTTCGAGGAGGTGGCGCACCTCGAGGGCGTCTCGCCGGCCTGGCCGTTCCGCTACGCCGACCTCGAGCCCTTCTACGGCGAGGCGGAGCGGCTGTATGCCGTGCACGGCACCACCGGCGAGGACCCCACCGAGCCGTGGCGGAGCACGCCCTACCCGTATGCCGCGCTTCCGCACGAGCCGTACGTCGCGGCGCTGGCCGCTCGGCTCCGGGCCGCCGGGGTGCACCCGTCGGCCACGGCGATCGGGGTCGACCTGCGGCCGGGCGGTGCGTGTGTGCGGTGCGCGACGTGCGACGGGTTCCCCTGCCGGCTGGGCGCGAAGTCGGATGCCGAGGTGTGTGCGATCGACCCCGCACTGGCGACCGGCTCGGCCCGGCTGGAGACCGGGGTGCGGGTGCAGCAGCTGGTGACCGACGCGTCCGGTCGGCGGGTGACGCACGCGCTGGCGGTGGGCCCGTCGGGTCCGGTCACGGTGCACGGACGGCGGTTCGTGGTGTCGGCGGGGGCGGCGAACTCGGCTGCACTGCTGCTCGGCTCGGGAGGCACCGCGCATCCCGACGGCGTGGGGAACTCGTCGGGGCGCCTCGGGACGAGCTTCATGATGCACAACAACGCCCACATCGCGGCGATCGACCTGGACCGGCGCAACGACGTCGTGTTCCAGAAGACGCTCGCCGTGACCGACTGGTACGAGGACGGCGGGGACGGGCACCCGCTGGGGAGTCTGCAGACGATCGGGAAGGTCCAGGGCGTGATGATGAAGAGCTGGGCCACCCGGGTGCCGCGGCCGGTGCTCGACGCGATCGCGCACCGCTCGGTGGAGTGGCTGGTCATGGCCGAGGACCTGCCCGACCCCGCGAACCGGGTGACGCTGGGCCGCAGCGGTCGGATCCGGACGAGCCGGGCGGCCCGGGGGACGCGCCAGCACGGGCTGCTGCTCACCCGGGCCAGGCGGCTCATGCGGGCGGCCGGGTACGACGTCGTGGCGACGCAGCCGTTCGACATCAGCATGAACAGCCACATGTGCGGGACGGTCGTCGCCGGGGTCGACCCCCGGACCAGCGTGCTCGACGGTCACGGCAAGGCGCACGACCTGTCGAACCTCTGGGTCGTCGACGCCGGATTCTTCCCGTCGTCGGCCGCCATGAACCCGGCACTCACGATCGCGGCGCAGGCCCTGCGGGTCGTGGCCGAGTCGGACCTCGCCGACTGACCTGTCGTTGGTCGCCCCGACGAGTGAGGGTCAGCCCCAGCGGCTGGCGAAGAAGGCCCCGGCGACCTCGATGAGCCGGTCGTTCGCCTCCCGCTCCCCGATCGTCGCCCGCGCGCCGTCCGAGCCGTACGGCCGAACGGTCAGCCCGCCATCCTGGCAGGCCGCCGCGAAGGCCCCCGTCTGCGTGCCCAGCCCGAACCACACGAAGTTCGCCTGCGCGTCCGGCAGCTCCCACCCCTGGGCGACGAGCGCCGCCACCACCCGCTCACGCTCGGCCACGAGCTCCTTGACCCGGACCTCGAGCTCGTCGAAGGCGTCCAGGGAAGCGACCGCGGCCGCCTGCGCCAGGGAGTTGACCCCGAAGGGGATGGCGGCCTTCCGCAGCGCCTCCGCCACCGGCTCGTGTGCCACGGCATACCCGACGCGCAGCCCCGCCAGGCCGTACGCCTTCGAGAACGTCCTCAGCACGGCGACGTTCGGCCGCGAGCGCATCACGGTCAGGGCGTCCGGCGAGTCCGACGCCGTGACGAACTCGAGGTAGGCCTCGTCGATCACCACGAGCACGTCGGAGGGAACCCGCTCGAGGAACTCCTCGAGCTCGGCGTCCCCTACGGTCGTGCCGGTCGGGTTGTTCGGGGTGCACACGAGCACCATCCGGGTGCGCGGGGTGATCGCGTCGGCCATGGCCACCAGGTCGTGCCGGTCGCCCGCGGTCAGCGGCACCTGCACCGGCACCGCGCCCGCCAGCGTCACGAGGATCGGGTATGCCTCGAACGAGCGCCAGGCGAAGACGACTTCGTCGCCGGGGTCGCACGTCGCCGCGACGAGCTGCCCGAGCACGCCCACCGACCCCGGCCCCAGGGCCAGCCGAGCGACGGGCACGTCGAGCCGGGCCGCGAGCGCCGCGCTCAGCGCCGTGACCGCCATGTCGGGGTACCGGTTCATCGACCCCGCGGCCTCGCGGACGACCTCGAGCACCGACGGCAGTGGCGGGAACGGGTTCTCGTTCGAGCTGATCTTGTACGCCGTGACGCCGGGCACGACGGCCGCCGGCTTGCCCGGGGCGTAGGTCGGCAGGGCGTCGAGGGAGGCCCTCAGGCGCACCGGGTTCACCGGTACGGTGGTCGTCTCCGGGGCGTCGTCGGTCATGCCGACCACTGTAGGACGAACCCGCGAGACACCGGGAAGCGTGCCGCCACGCCCCCACCTGCCACACTGCCGGGGTGAAGAACTTCCTGATCCGTGTGGTCGTCAACGGCATCGCCCTGTGGGTGGCAGCCCTCGTCATCGACGGTGTCGACCTCGCCGAGGACGAGTCCACCTTCTCGACCAAGGTCCTCACGATCGTGCTCGTGGCCCTGGTCTTCGGCGTGCTCAACGCGATCATCAAGCCGCTCGCGACCCTGCTGTCGCTGCCCTTCATCGTGCTGACGCTCGGGCTGTTCATCTTCGTCGTCAACGCGTTCATGCTCCAGCTGACGGAGTGGATCAGCGACTGGTTGAACCTGGCCTTCGCCATCGACGAGTTCTTCTGGGATGCCGTGCTCGCCGCGGTCGTCATCACGTTCGTGTCCTGGGTGCTCAACATCGTCCTGCCCGAGGACGACTGACGCGAGGGGCCGACCGGCGCCGCGCGCGGCATCCCGGTAGTTTGGCCGCATGCGCGTCCTCGTCTCCGGCGGTGCCGGCTACATCGGGTCCCACACCGTCGTCCAGCTCGTGCAGGCGGGTCACGACGTGGTCGTGGTGGACTCCTTCGCGAACGCCAAGCCCTCGGTGGTGGGTCGCCTCGAAGCGCTGACCGGCCAACCGCTCGACGTGCGGTCCTTCGACCTCACCGACGTCGACAAGACCGAGCACCTCTTCGCGCACGACTCGTTCGACGCGGTCATCCACTTCGCGGGGTTCAAGGCCGTCGGCGAGAGCGTGCAGCAA
>DATITJ010000284.1:0-15086 GCA_035467935.1 Ornithinibacter sp. | reverse complement strand
CGGCGACGAGGCGCGCGAGCTGAGCGACGACGAGGTGCTCAAGGTCGTCGCCAAGGAGGCCAAGAAGCGCAAGGAGGCCTCCGCGGCCTACCGTGACGCCCACCGCCCCGAGCTCGCCGAGATCGAGGAGGCCGAGCTCGTCGTGCTCGAGGACTACCTCCCGGCGCAGCTCGGCGATGCCGAGCTGCGGGCGATCGTCGAGCGGGCCGTGGCATCCACGGGAGCCACGGGGATGCCGCAGATGGGCCTGGTCATGAAGGCCGCCCAGGGCGAGGTTGCGGGTCGGGCCGACGGCGGGCGGGTCGCCGCCGTCGTGCGGCGGGTGCTCACCGGACCCTGACCGGCCCACTGCCGACCACCGGTCGGCGACCGACACCGCGCGGGCCCGGGGCTCCCGCCCCGGGCCCGCGCGGTGCCGCTACCGCTTCGGTGGTGGGGTGTTCCTGGGCTTCGGTGTGGTCGTCTCGGCCGGGGTCGTCGGCTCGGGGGCCGACAGCAGCTCGAAGGAGGCCTGCCCGTCGGAGAGGTACAGGCCGATCCTCGAACCCGGGAGCGCGGAGCCGGCGGGGTCGGTGTAGGCCACGGTGCCGGCCTCCCGGCTGCTCGACACCTCACCGGCGACGTAGGCGGTGAAGCCGGCCTCCTTCAGGAGCTCCCTCGCGCTCTCGACGCTGCGCCCGATGACGCTCGGCAGAGCGACGGCCTTGCCCTTGCGGATCGCCTCGGACGGCTCGCGGAACTGCTTGACCGGCATCCCCTCGGAGACGGTGCTCATGATCTTCGCCCAGACCGGCGCCGCGACGGTCGAGCCGTAGACACGCGGGACGCAGCCGTAGTCACCGAAGCACTTGCCGGCCAGGGTGAGGAGGTTCCCGCTCTTGCTCGCCGGCTTGAGGTTGCCCACCCACACGACGGTGGACAGCTGGGGGGTGAAGCCGGCGAACCAGATCTGGTTGTGCTTCTCGGTCGTGCCCGTCTTGCCCGCGGCCGGGCGGGCCTTGCTGTCCCACAGGGGCGCGACGGTGCCGTCGGTGACGACGCTCTGCAGGAGGTCGTTGACGCCGGCTGCGACGTCCTCGGTGACCACCTGCTTGCACTGGGGCCCCGGGATCTTGACCTCCTTCTTGTCGGGCGTGGTGATCGAGGTGACGGGGTAGGGCTCGCAGTACTTGCCGTAGGCGGCGAGCGTGGCGTACGCGCTGGCCACGCTCAGCGGCGTGGACTCACCGGCACCGAGCGCGATGCCGGCGATGGTGTCGGAGATCGCCTTGCCGTCGGCGCGGTGCAGGCCCATCTTGACCATCGTGTCGCGCACCGAGCAGGCACCGAGCTTGACGTTGAGCGCCGCGAAGAACGGGTTGACCGACTTCGTGACGCCCTCGCGCAGCGTCATCGGGCCACCGGAGACGGACGTGTCGTTGCGCACCTTCCACGGTTCGACGGTGGCGCACTTGTCGATCATGTCCTTCGCCTCGAACACCGCCGGCCTGGCGGGGCTCGTGGAGGGGATCGTGATGCTCGACTCGAGCGGCATCCCGCGCTCGAGCGCCTCGACGAGCGCGAACGTCTTGGCGGTCGACCCGATCTGGTAGCCGTTGGGACCGCCGCCGTACTTCTGGTCGACGCTGAGGTTGGTCTCCGTCTTGGCGAAGTCGGTGGCCTGGGCCATGGCGAGGATCTTGCCCGTGCCCGGCTCGACGATCGAGACGGCGCCCGCGAGGTTCTGCTTGTTGCCGATCTTGACCGCCTTGGTCAGCTCCTGCTGCGCCGTCTTCTGCATCGAGGGCTTGAGCGTCGTGCGGATGGTCAGACCGCCCTGGTTGATCGTCTTGAGGCGCTCGGCCGGGGTCTTGCCCAGGACGGCCATCTGCGGGGACTTCTGGAGCCACTCCATGACGAACGAGCAGAAGTACGGCTGGGGCGAGCGGTGGCACACGCCCTTGGCCGGCTTGCGCTTCAGCATCTTCTTGACGTCGGCCTTCTTGGCCGCCGTGACGTCCTTGACGGAGGCCAGGCCCAAGCCCTGCATGCGGTCGAGCACGAGGTTGCGGCGCGCCTGCGCGGCCTTGGGGTTGATGACCGGGTTGTAGGCGGTGGGCTGCTGCACGATGCCGGCGAGCATCGCGGCCTGGCCGACATCGAGCTTGGCGGCGCTCACCCCGAAGTAGTTGAGGGCAGCGGCCTCGACGCCGTAGGCCTGGTCGCCGTAGTAGACGAGGTTGAGGTAGCCCTCGAGGATCTGCTCCTTGGTGAAGTTCTCCTCCACGTTGAGGGCGTACTTGAGCTCCTGGAGCTTGCGGGAGTAGGTCTTGTCGACCGCGGCGGCCGCCGCCTCCTTGTCACCGCGCCGGAGGGCGTTCTCCTGGAGGGTGATCTTGACGAACTGCTGGGTCAGCGTCGAGGCGCCCTGGACGTCCCCGCCCTGGAGGTTGGAGAGCAGCGCCCGGCTGAAGCCGCGCACGTCGAGGCCGCCGTGCTCGTAGAACCGGGAGTCCTCGATCGCGATCTGCGCGTTCTGCATGTTGGTGGAGATCTTCGCGAGCGGAACGATGATGCGGTTCTCGTCGTACGGGTTGGCGATGAGCTTGCCGTCGGCGTCGAGGATGCGGGACTGCTGTGCGAGCGGCGAGACCGTGAACTCGCTCGGCAGGTCGTTGAAGAAGTCGACCCCGCCCTTGGCCACCTGACCGGTCGCCCCGACCGCGGGAATGGCGAGCCCGGCCATGAGGAGCCCGGCCACCGAGCTCAGCACCACGAAACCGAGCAGGAGCCGGAGCACGGCTGAGACATTGTGGGCACGACCGTCCATGCGTCCCAGCGTAACCCGCGAACCTGTCAACGCCCCGCCGCCGTGCGGGCGGTGGACGCGGTGCGACCGGCATCCGGACGCCGCGGTGACCCGGCGGTGACCCCGCGGTGACCCGGCGGTGACGTCCTCATGACCCGGACGTGGCCACACGGTGACGCGAAGCGACCCCTGAGCGAAGCCGCGAGCGCCCCCGTGGGCGCCGTCTGCCCGTCGCGGGCTCCCACCGACCGGGTGATGGATGAGTCAACCGTTCGGCCAGCGTGTCGACCGATTCGGCCGATGTCCCGGGGGGGCCGTTCTCATAGCGTTCTCGCAGGTCGCCGCCCCACCAGGGTCGGCGAGAATGGTCCATCGAACAGAGGTCGTCATGAGCATCGCACCCGCGGTCGCCCCCACGGAAGGTCAATGGATCTCCGACTGGCCCGCTCTCGGACGCTGCGCCGGGACCGATCCGGACGCCCTCTTCGTGCAGGGCAAGGCTCAGCGCGCGGCCAAGGCGGTCTGCAAGGGCTGCCCCGTCGTCGCCGAGTGCCTCGCCGACGCCCTCGACAACCGCACCGAGTTCGGTGTCTGGGGCGGAATGACCGAGCGTGAGCGCCGCGCGCTCCTGCGTCGTCGCCCGGACGTCCGCTCGTGGACCGAGCTGCTGTCCCACGCAAAGGTCGGCACGGCCCACGGGGCCATCGCCTGACCTCACCCCCACAGACTCCCCCGGGGGCCGACCACCCCTGCGACCCCGCGTGGCATCCCCCTGCAGTCACGCGAGGTCGGGCGGCCCCCGGGGGCTCCTCATGTCGTGACCCGGTGCCGTCGCCCCGTCGGGTGGGCGGAGCCGACGCTCAGCCCGCGGCGAGCGCGGAGCCGACCGAGCGCAGCCCCTCGAGGTCGGGGATGTCGGTGGCGCCCGCGGGCACCGTCGACAGGCTGACACCCGGGTGGCCGGCGACGAACCGCTTCACGTGGCCGTGGTGCCGGCTCGCGACGTCGGCGAGGTCGGCGTGCAGCCGCAGGAGGGCCGGGGTCAGGGCGGCGAGCGGGTCGGATGCCGTGGCGCCGCCCCCGCTCGCGGCCTCCGTCCCCGGGTCCTCGAGCTGCTCGGCCGCCGCCGCGGCCCGGCTCCCGCTGAGCCCCGGGGCGGCCAACGTCTGGAGGCGGTTGACGACGACGCCGGCGAGCGGCATCCCCTCGCTCTCCAGCCGGTCGACGAAGTAGGCCGCCTCGCGCAGGGCGTCGCGCTCGGGGGCCGCGACGACGACGAAGGCCGTCGTGGGCTCCTTGAGCAGGGCGTAGGTGACGTCGGCGCGTTCGCGGAAACCGCCGAACATCGTCTCCAGGGCCGCCACGAAGGTCTGCACGTCGGTGAGGAACGGCCCCCCGAGGACCTTGGACAAGGTGGCGCCGGCGATGGTCGCCCCGACGCTGAAGACCTTGAGGTAGGCCTTTCCGCCGGCCCGTGCCGGCGCGGTGAGCAGACGGATGAAGCGGCCGTCGAGGAAGGAGCCGAGGCGCTTGGGGGCGTCGAGGAAGTCCAGGGCCGAGCGTGACGGCGGGGTGTCGACGACGATGAGGTCCCAGGTGCCCTCGCGGGCGGCCTGCGCCCGCAGCTGGCCGAGCTTCTCCATCGCCATGTACTCCTGCGTGCCCGCGAACGAGCTGGAGACGGCCTGGTAGAAGGGGTTCTCGAGGATCTGCTCGGCCTTGTCGGGGGTGCTGTGCGCCTCGACCACCTCGTCGAAGGTGCGCTTCATGTCGAGCATCATCGCGTGGAGCGAGCCGCCGGCCTCCTCGCCGACGCCCGCGACCGGGCGCGGCACGTTGTCCAGCTCGGTGAGGCCGAGCGACTGGGCGAGGCGGCGGGCCGGGTCGATGGTGAGCACGACGACGTGGCGACCGGCCTCGGCGGCCCGCACCCCGAGGGCGGCGGCCATGGTGGTCTTGCCGACACCGCCCGAGCCGCAGCACACGATGACGCCGGTGCCGGGGTCGGTGAGGAGCGCGTCGACGTCGATGGTGGCGGGGGTCGTGGGCGGGGACATCAGCGCAACCCCTGCTGGGTGAGCACGTCGGCGAGGGCGGAGACGCCACCGCCCTCGATGCCCGAGGCGAGGGTGGGCAGGTCGACGCGGGGGAGCTCGAGCGCGGCGACCTCGTCGGCGAGGGAGTGCTCGAGGGCGACGCGCTCGGCGTGGTCGTGCGCCTCCTCGAGCAGCCCTGCGACGGTGCGGGCCGTGGTCCGCACCCCGACCGACGTCAGGTCGGACCTCACCCGCTCCTCGGCCCGCCCCGGCTCCCGGGCGGCGAGCTCGAGGAGGTCCTCGTGGACGAGGGGCTCGCGCACCTGGTTGACGACGACGGCACCCACGCCGAAGCCGGCCGCCGACAGCTCGGCCACGGCATCCGCGGTCTCCTGCACCGGCATCTCCTCCAGCAGCGTGACGACGTGGACCACGCTCTGCCGGTTGCGCAGCATCCGGGTGATCGACTCGGCCTGCGAGTGGATCGGCCCCATGCGCGCGAGGTCGGCGACCTGGACGTTGACGTTGAGGAACCGGGTGATCCGGCCGGTCGGCGGTGCGTCGAGCACCACGGCGTCCCACGCCTGCGGGCCGTGACCGCGTCGGTGCCCGGTGGTGCGGCCGACCGCCTCGTAGACCTTGCCGGTGAGCAGCACGTCGCGCACCCCCGGCGCGATCGTCGTCGCGAAGTCGATGACGCCCATTCGCTCGAGGGCACCACCCGCGCGCCCGAGCTTGTAGAAGGTCTGGAGGTACTCGAGGAGCGCGGCCTTGGCGTCGACCGACAGGCCCCACAGCTCGCCGCCGTCGGACTGGGTGACCAGCCGCACCTCCTTGGTGCCGAGCGGCGGCACGTCGAAGGTCTGGCTGATGCCCTGGCGTCCTTCGACCTCCACGAGCAGCACGCGCTTGCCACCCCGGGTCAGGGCGAGCGCGAGGGCGGCCGCGACGGTCGTCTTGCCGACGCCGCCCTTGCCCGTGACGACGTGCAGGCGGATGCCGTCGACGGCGCGTGAGAGGGGAGGGGTCGCCACGGCATCCAGCGTAGACAGCGCCGGCAGCGCGCCGGGTGCCGGGCGGCCGTCCTCCGCCGGGTGCCGGCCCTCAGTGCGTGGTGAGCGTGAGCTCCTCGACCTCGGCGAGCACCAGGAGGTATGCCGTGGCCGCCGGGTCGATGACGTCGAAGTGGTCGGCCCGGCGGGCGACCGCCGTACGCAGCGGCTCGCCGGGGGCCCGCGACGCGACGTAGGCGTCGGTGACGCCGGCCGGCACGACGTCGTCGAACTCACCCGTGACGATGGCCGCGGGGACGGTCAGGTGCTGGCGTGCGGGGTCGGCGTCGGCCCAGGCGTGGGGGAGATCCCGCTGCGTGCCACCGAGCAGGGCGCGGGCGGCGTCGTCGCCCAGGCCGAGGCGGTCCACCTCGGCGAGGTCCGCGGCGGGGGCGAGGGCGACGACCCCGGTGACCCAGGGCGCCCGGTCACCGGAGGCGAGCCACAGGGCGAGGTGCCCGCCGGCGGAGTGGCCCACGACGACCACGCGGTCGGGCAGCTTGGTGTCGGCGTGCACCGACTCGAGGCGGGCGAGCACGGACTCTCCGGTGCCCGGCCAGCCGCCGCCCGGCATCCCGGTGCGGGGGTACTCGAGGTTGGCGACGTGGAAGCCGTCGCGGGCCAGGGCCTCGGCGAGCGGGGCGAGATGGGTGCGGTCGTACTCCTCGCGCCAGAAGCCGCCGTGCACGAGGGCGACGGTGATGCGGCGGCCGCGGTCGGCGGCCGGCTCCCACACGTCGTAGACGTCGGTCTGGGCCGGCCCGGTCACCTCGCTGCGGTCCGGCGGTCGGGCGCTGCGGAACAGGATGTCGGTGTCGCCGTCGTCGCTCACGTCGACCACGCTAGCCCCCGGACGCTGCGGCGCTAGGGTGGCCGGCATGACGACGTACGAGTACGCCACCGTGCCGCTGATCGTGCACGCGACCAAGCAGATCCTCGACCAGTGGGGAGAGGACGGCTGGGAGCTCGTCCAGGTCCTCGCCATGCCTGAGGGCAACCTCGTCGCCTACCTCAAGCGCCCGAAGGCCTGAGCGTGGGAGCCGTCGAGCAGCGCCTCGCCGAGCTGGGTCTGGGCGTGCCCGAGGTGGTGACCCCGGTGGCCGCCTACGCGCCCGCGGTGCTCGACGGGTCGCGGGTCTACGTGTCGGGCCAGGTGCCGATCGTCGACGGCGTGCTCGCCGAGACCGGGCACGTCGGCGAGGGTGACGGGTTCGTGTCGCCCGCACGGGCGAAGGAGCTCGCCGCGGTGTGCGCGCTCAATGCCATCGCGGCCGTGAAGTCGGTCGTCGGCGACCTCGACCGCGTCGAGCGCGTGGTCAAGGTCGTCGGGTTCGTCGCCTCCGACCCGTCCTTCACCGGGCAGCCGGGTGTCGTCAACGGCGCCTCCGAGCTGTTCGGTGCCGTGTTCGGGGACGCCGGGGTGCACGCCCGCTCCGCCGTCGGCGTGGCCGCGCTGCCCCTCGGCGCACCGGTCGAGGTCGAGGTCATCCTCCACGTCCGCGACTGACCCCGGTCCGTCCATGAGCCCCGTCGTCGAGCACCCGGTGTCTCGCGACCCCGGTCTCGCGGCCCGGGCCGAGGAGTGGCTGGCCGCCGCGGACCGGGTCGACGGCCCGCTGCGCACCGCCGCGACCGTGATGCTCGTGCGCGACGGCTCGTCCGGCCCCGAGGTCTACGTGCAGCGCCGGGTGCCGTCGATGGCGTTCGCGCCGTCGACGGTGGTCTTCCCCGGTGGCGGCGTCGACCCGGCCGACCACGCGCTGCCCGTGGCCACACCCGGCCTGGCCGCGCTCGCCTCCGCCATGGGGGTCACGGCCGAGGTCGCCGCCCCCTTCGCCGCCGCAGCGGTGCGCGAGGTCGAGGAGGAGTGCGGTGTGCGGCTGGCGGTCGCCGACCTGCGGGGGCGGGCCCACTGGGTCACCCCGGCGTTCGAGCCGCGGCGCTACGACACGTGGATCCTCGCGGCGGCGATGCCCGCCGACCAGCGGGCCCGCGGCACGACGACCGAGTCCGACCACAGCGCGTGGGTGCGTCCGGGCCACCTGCTCGACCGGCACGCCGCCGGTGAGGTGCGGATGCTGCCGCCCACGGTCGTGTCGCTCCAGCAGCTCGCGGACTTCGCGGATGCCGCGTCGTTCCTCGCCGACCGGCCGCGGGTGGCGCGGGTGCTGCCCGAGCTGGTCCGGCGCGACGACGGCACCCTCGTGCTGCGCACGGTCCTGCCGTAGCGGGCGGACGCCACGGCATACTCGGGCTCGTGAGCGCGAACCCGCCGCCGTCGGTCACCGCCCCCTGGGCGGGCGGTGACGTCACGGCCCGCGCCCACTGCGTCCTCGCCCCCAACCCGGGACCGATGACCCTGGACGGCACCAACACCTGGGTGCTCCTCGAGCCGGGCGCGACGGACGCCGTCGTCGTCGACCCGGGCCCGCTCCACGAGGGGCACCTGCGCGCCGTGGTCGACGTCGTCGAGGCCAGGGGTGCGCGCGTCGCGCTGACGATCCTCACGCACGGGCACCACGACCACGCCGAGGGCGCGCCGCGCTTCGCCGAGCTCACGGGATGCCGGGTGCGCGCCGTCGGCGGTGGTCATGACGACCTCGCCGACGGCGACGTCCTGACGACGGGCGGGCTCGTCCTGCGCGTCGTCGCCACCCCCGGCCACACGTCCGACTCGGTCTCGTTCGTCCTGCCCGCCGACCATGCGCTGCTCACCGGCGACACGGTGCTCGGCCGGGGCACGACGGTGGTGGCTCACCCCGACGGCGAGCTCGCGGCCTACCTCGACTCCCTCGAGCGGATCCGCACGCTCACCGGCGACGGCTCGGTGGCCCGTATCCTCCCGGGCCACGGGCCGGTCGTGCCGGATGCCGCGGCGATGGTCGCGTTCTACCGCGTGCACCGCGCGGAGCGGCTCGACCAGGTGCGCCAGGCGCTCGCCGACGGTGCGGCGGGTGAGGACGACCCGGTCGAGGGCGTGCTTCGTCGCGTCTACGCGCAGGTGCCGCAGACGGTGTGGCCGGCGGCCCGGATGTCGATCCGGGCCCAGCTCGACCACCTCAGCGCGCGCGGCGCCTGAGGCGCTCGACGTCGAGCAGCAGCACGGCCCGGGCCTCGAGGCGCAGCCAGCCCCGAGACGCGAAGTCGGCCAGGGCCTTGTTGACCGTCTCACGGGAGGCGCCGACCAGCTGGGCGAGCTCCTCCTGGGTGAGGTCGTGCGCGACCATGACGCCCTCGTCGACCGGCCGGCCGAAGCGACCCGCGAGGTCGAGCAGCGCCTTGGCGACCCGACCGGGGACGTCGGTGAAGACGAGGTCCGCGAGCGACTCGTTGGTGCGGCGCAGGCGGCGGGCCAGTGCGGCGAGGAGGGTCGTGGCGACGCCGGGGCGCTGCACGAGGAAGTCCTTGAGCTGCTCGTGGCTCATCGAGACCACCTGCGTCTCGGCGACGGCGGTCGCCGTGGCGGTGCGGGGCCCCGGGTCGAACAGCGAGAGCTCGCCGAACATCTCGCCCGGGCCGAGGATCGCCAGGAGGTTCTCGCGGCCGTCACTGCTCGTGCGGCCGAGCTTGATCTTGCCCTCGCCGATGACGTAGAGCCGGTCGCCCTGGTCCCCTTCGTGGAACAACACGTCCCCGCGCTCCAGGCGCGCTGGAGTCATCGACGCGATGAGGGACTCGGCGGTCTCCTGGTCGATGGTGGCGAACAGCGGGGCTCTGCGCACGACGTCGTGATCCACGGGCCACAGTGTGCCAGAGAGCGCCCGGCCCCCGTGGACGACGAGCGGCAGTCGTCGCGGCCCGCCAGCGGGTCGTCGTCGAGGGCGCTCACGCACCGGGGGTCCCGTCAGGACCGGGCCGTACGCTGGCCCGGTGCCCGTGACGCCCCCGAATGCCGCGCCCCGCGCCCGCGCGGGCGGGGAGAGCCCCGTGGCGCTCACCCGCAGGGCTCGGCGGATGTACCGCGCGCTCCACGAGCGCTACCCCTACGCCCACTGCGAGCTGGACTTCGAGACCCCGCTGCAGCTGCTCGTCGCCACGGTGCTGTCGGCGCAGACGACCGACGCCATGGTCAACACCGTCACGCCCACCCTGTTCTCCCGGTGGCCGAGCGCCGAGGCGCTGGCGGGCGCCGACCGCGAGGAGATCGAAGCCGTGCTGCGGCCCACCGGCTTCTTCCGCCAGAAGACGACGTCGGTCATCAACCTCTCGGCGGCGGTCGTCGAGCGGTTCGGTGGCGAGGTGCCGGGGCGGCTCACCGACCTCGTGACCCTCCCCGGCGTCGGGCGCAAGACCGCGAACGTCGTGCTCGGAGACGCCTTCGGTGTCCCCGGCATCACCGTCGACACGCACGTCGGGCGGCTCGTGCGCCGCTTCGGCTGGACCGAGGAGACCGACCCGGTCAAGGTCGAGCCGGCGATCGGCGCACTGTTCCCCCGGCGCGACTGGACCATGCTCAGCCATGTCCTGATCTTCCACGGCCGCCGCACCTGCCACGCACGCAAGCCCGCCTGTGGGGCCTGCCCCGTCGCCCGGTGGTGCCCGGCACACGGCGAGGGCGAGACCGACCCCGTCGCGGCCCGCCGGCTCCTGGCCTACGAGCTCGCACCGGGAGCGGTGCCGCCGGTGCCGGCACCGGGCCCCCTCCCCGACGACCCGGTGCCCACGGCGCCGGTCGGGGCCACGGTCGCGCCGTGACCACTCCGGCTCCCGGCTGGCTCAGCGCGCTGGCCTCCCGCACCGACGTCGCCGACCACGAGTGGTTCGCGACGTACGCCCCTCCCGAGGGCCACGACCGTCGCTCGGCGGTCCTCATGCTCTTCGGGCCGGATGCCGGTGGCGGGGAGGACGTCGTGCTCACCGAGCGCGCCCACACCCTCCGCTCGCACCCGGGTCAGGTGTCCTTCCCGGGGGGGCGGCTCGACCCAGAGGACGACGGGTCGGTGGGGGCCGCCCTGCGCGAGGCCGAGGAGGAGGTGGGTCTCGACCCCGCCGGGGTCGAGGTGCTCGCGACCTTCCCCGACATCTTCCTCACGCCGAGCCAGAACTCGGTGACACCCGTGCTCGCCTGGTGGCCCCGTCCGGTCCCGGTCGGGGTCGTCGACCGTGGCGAGGTGGAGCGGGTCGTGCGGGTGCGGGTCAGCGACCTGCTCGATCCCGCCCACCGGTTCACGACGGTCTTCGGGCCGTACCGCGGGCCGGGCTTCGAGGTCGACGGGCTCTTCGTGTGGGGCTTCACGGCGATGCTGCTGAGCAGCCTGTTCGACCTCGCCGGGCTGGCGGTGCCGTGGGACGAGTCCCTCGAGCGCGGCCTGCCCGAGCGCGTGCGGTCGCCGTGGATGCGGGGTGTCGAGGGGTGAGCGGGCCGGTGCTCCTCGACCTCGCCCTCGTCGCCCTCCTCGCCGTCTACGCGTGGAGCGGCTGGCGCCAGGGGTTCGTCGCCGCGGTGTTCGGGCTCGTCGGGCTCCTCGGCGGCGCGTTCCTCGCACTGCGTCTCGTGCCCGGCTTCCTCGAGGACCAGCTGGGCATCTACCGCGCGACCCCGGTGGGTGTCCTCGCGCTCCTCGCCGCCGTGATCACCGCCGCGGCCCTGGGCCAGGGACTGCTCCTCCTCCTGGCTCGTCGGCTCCGGGAGTCGGTGGAGGCACCGGGTGCGCGTGCACTCGACTCGGCGCTCGGGCTCGTGGTCGTGTTCGCGGCGTCCGTGCTCGTCGTCTGGGTGGTGGCCGGGGCCGTGCGGGTCGGGGGCCCGGCCGGTGCCCGCGACCTGGTCGCGCGCTCGGCGGTCGTCACCGCCGTCGACGAGATCGTGCCGCCGTCGGCCAGCGGCCTCGTCGACGAGGTGACCCGGGCGCTCGACCGCGGGGGCTTCCCCCGGGTCTTCGAAGGGCTGGGGCCCGAGCCCATCGCCCCGGTCGAGGCCCCGGACGCCGGCCTCGTCCGGGACCCGCAGATCGCCGCAGCCCTGGGCTCGGTCATCCACGTGCGCGCCGAGTCGGCCAGCTGCGGCCAGGCCCAGGTGGGCAGCGGCTGGGTGCTGTCGCCCCGCCGCGTGGCGACCAACGCGCACGTCGTCGCCGGATCCGACACCGTGCGGGTCAGCGTGCAGGGCAGCGCCCGCGAGCAGGTCGCGAGGGTCGTCGCCTTCGACCCGCGGCGTGACGTGGCGGTGCTCGAGGTGCCCGGTCTCGACTCCCGACGCCTGAGCCAGGGCAGGCCCCTCGACACCGGGGACGCCGCGGTGGTCGCCGGCTTCCCGGGCGACGACGGGCTGTGGGTCGGTGCCGCACGCGTGCGGGGCACCCTCACGGCGCGCGGCGAGGACATCTACGGGCGCGCCGGCGTGGTGCGCGAGATCTACTCGCTGCGCGCTCAGGTGCGTCGGGGGGCCTCCGGCGGGCCCGTCCTCGACCCGCAGGGCCGGGTGGTGGGGATGGTCTTCGCGACCTCGCTCGACGACCCCGACACCGGCTATGCCCTCACGCTCGACGAGATCGCCCCGGTGCTCCGCCGGGGGATGACGTCGACCCAGCGGGTCGGCACGGGGGACTGCGCGTCGGGCTGAGCGCCTCGCCGCGGTTCAGGCGGTGTCGGCGGCTCGGGCTCCGGCCGCGCCCGGTGCGGGCGGGGTGGACGCGGTGGCCGGCGCGGTCGACGCGGTGGCCGGCGCGGTCGACGCGGTGGGGGCGGTGGGAGTGGTGGGGGCGGACCCGGTGTTCTTGATGGCGGCGATCGTCTGCTGTGCCTGGTCGATGGCGCGCTCGGGTGCGGGCCGCGCCGACTCGAGGGCCTTCTTGCCCATGAGCCCCAGCACGACGGCGACGAGCAGCACGACGGCGGCGACGATGAGGTAGCCGGCCCACACGGGCAGCCACTCGGAGATGCCCCACGCGGCGCCGTGCAGGATGAGCACGACACCCATGAGGGCCAGGAAGGCGGCTGCCCCGAGGAGGCCGGCCCCCTTGCCGAGCACCTTCGCCCCGGAGGTGACCTCGGCCTTGGCGAGGGCGACCTCACCGCGGACGATCCCCTCGAGGTCGTGCGTCGCGTCGGCCACCAGCTGGCCGATGGTGCGCTCCGTGCCCGATGGTCCGGTTGCCATGCTCTGTCCGCCTCACTCGTGCCCGCGGCCCGCGAGCGGGCCCTCCACCCCGACCTTACCCAGTGCCACCGGTTCAGGCACCGCTCTCCTCGCGCTGGTACACGTCGGGGATGCCGTCGGCGTCGGAGTCACGACTCTCCAGCTCGGCGATCCGCCGGTAGGTGCGGTTGCGCAGGCGCAGCGCCACGGCGGCGAGCACCGCCGCGACGAGGGACCCGGTGAGCACCGCGAGCTTGACGTGCTCGTCGCGCGGCGACCCGGGGCCGAACGCCAGCTCGCCGACCAGGAGGGACACGGTGAACCCGACCCCGGTCAGCAGCGACAGCGCGGCGATGTCCAGCCACACGAGGTCGTCGTCGAGTCGGGCCCTCGTGAAGCGCGCGACGAGCCAGGTCGTGCCGAAGACCCCGACGAGCTTGCCGACCACCAGCCCGGCCACGACCCCGAGGGCGACCTCGTCCTGGGCGGCGGCGAGGAAGCCCCCGCCGACGACGGTGACCCCTGAGGCGAAGAACGCGAAGACGGGCACGGCGAACCCCGCGGAGAGCGGCCGCATCCGGTGCTCGAAGCGGTGTGCGACATCGGTCCTGCGGTCGAGGGTGCTGATCGCCGGCACCGACGCACGGGCCTTGACGGGGACGACGAGGCCGAGCAGGACGCCGGCGACCGTCGCGTGCACGCCCGACGCGTGGACGAGGGCCCACGTCGCGAAGGCCAGGGGCAGGAGCAGCCACCAGAAGGTGATCCGGCGCTGCACGAGCGCGGCGAACACCCCGAGGGGCACCAGGGCCGCGAGCAGCGGCACGACCGCGAGGTCGGAGGTGTAGAAGATCGCGATGATCGTGATCGCGATGAGGTCGTCGACGACGGCCAGGGTCAACAGGAACGAGCGCAGCGCCGACGGCAGGTAGGAGCCGATGACGGCCAGGACGGCGAGCGCGAAGGCGATGTCGGTGGCGGTGGGGATGGCCCACCCCCGCATCGCCTCCGCGTCCCCACCCAGCGTGGCGACGACCGCGAGGAACACGAGGGCGGGCATGACGACCCCGCCGACGGCCGCGGTCACCGGGACCGCTGCCTTGGCCGCCGTGCGCAGCTCCCCGACGAGGAACTCGCGCTTGAGCTCGAGCCCGGCGACGAAGAAGAAGATCGCGAGCAGACCGTCGGAGGCCCAGTGCCCGAGGGTGAGCTGCAGGTGGCCCCACTCGACCCCGACCACGGTGTCGCGCAGCGTCGCATAGGCGTCGCTCCACGGGCTGTTCGCGAGGACCAGGGCCGCGACCGCCGCGGTGAGCAGGAGCGCGCCCCCGATGGTCTCGGTGCGCAGCGCGTTGGCCACGTACGAGGTCTCTGTCCACGTCGACCGCCGGAAGAGGGCCGGGCGTTCACCCTGGGTCGGTGAGGTCATGGAGCGCTCCTGGGAGGTGGCGGGCTGTGGACCCCGAGGGGTCGCTCGACAGGTGCCGACCAGACTTCCCGGCGCTCCGTGGCCGAGTCTAGCGGCCCGCGACGGGGGTGCCGGCTGCCGTGCGCGCGGCGATCAGCGCGGCATACATCCGCATGACGTCCGCGACCGCGGCGTCGTCGGCGTTGACCGTGCCGTCGAGGTCGACCGTCCTCTCGAAGTGCAGCGCGGCGCCCTCGACGACGACCATCCCGATGCGCTCGAGCGTCTGGCGCAGCGCGGACCGGGCGTACTGCGCTCCGCTCCAGCCGTATCCGACGCACGCGACCGGCATCCCGTCCCACTCCGCGTAGAGGTAGTCGATGGCGTTCTTCAGCGCCGCGTTGTAGCCCCGGTTGTACTCGGGCATGACGAGCACGGCGGCGTCGAGGCCCTCGACGACGGCGGCCCAGCGCCGGGTGTGCTCGTGCGCGTAGTGGCCGTCGGACGGCATCTCGGGCTCGTCGAGCAGGGGCAGCGCCAGCTCGCGCAGGTCGACGTCGACGAGCTCGACGTCCTCGGGGGCCAGGTCGCGCACCCAGGCGGCCACGTGGTGGCCGATCCGGCGGGGGCGGGTGCTCGCGGTGACGATGCCGATGCGGGTCATGCCCCGATCCTCACACGCGGCGGGGGTGCCGGGCGGGCGAGGGGTGCCGTGCGCGAGCCC
>DATITJ010000283.1:0-7189 GCA_035467935.1 Ornithinibacter sp. | reverse complement strand
CCCATGAGGGCCCGCACGCGCTCGACGCTCGCCTGCATGGTCTCGACCCGCGACTCGACGTCGACGTACTGAGCGGTGACGTCGTCGGTGGAGGCGTTGCGCGAGTGGACCGTGCCGAGCGTCGCGAGCTCGTCGAGGGTGGCGTCGAGGGAGGCGGTGGGGACCGAGATCGTGATGGTGCTGAAGCCGCCCCGGTCGGGCAGGTCCGGCTCGCTCGTGATCGCCTCGGCGAGGACGATCCCCTGGGCCGACGCCGCGATCGAGCGCACCTTCGACGCGGCCGCGTCGACGTCCTCGACGGTGATCGCGATGTCGGCGCGACGGCTGAGCTTGCGGTCGTAGACGGCGGGGGCGACGGCTGCCGGTGCCTCGCCCACCTTGGCCGGGGCGCCGCCACCCGCGGTGGAGCCCAGGGCACCGGACTCGTCGCCCCCCACCGCACGGTCCTCGGACTGGGTGACGACATCGCCGTTGCCGCCACCTGCCGAGTCGCTGGTGCCGCTGTCGGCACCGCCGCCGCACCCGGCGAGCGCGGTGGCCGCCAGCGCGAGCGCGGCTGCGGCAGTGGTGAGTCGGCGGGCGGTTCGGGCCGGGGTGCGCATGGTGACTCCTTCGTCGGGATCGTCGTCGGCGTGCTGCTGGCGCTGGGGCGCCCGGCGTGGAGTCCGGGTTCCCGATCACGGGTCTCGATCCGGTCACGCCGGGCCCTCCCTGTTGCCGTCGAGGGTCGCTGCGGGCGCGTCGGGGGCGCGTGAGAGGGTGAGCGCATGCCCCAGCAGGCCCCGGCCACCCGGCCCCACGTCGCCGTCGTGGGCGGTGGCATCGCCGGTCTGACGGCGGCGCTCGAGCTGCTCGACGCGATGCCGGCGGCGCGGGTCAGCGTGCTCGAGGGCAGCGCCCGGCTCGGCGGCACGCTGCGCCTGGAGAGCGTCGGCGGGCACCTCGTCGACGTCGGCGCCGAGTCGGTGCTCGCCGTGCGCCCGGAGGCCACCGACCTCGTCCGCCGCGTGGGTGGGGGCGACGACCTCGTGACCCCGGCGACGACCTCCGCGTCGGTGTGGTCCCGCGGCGCGCTGACGCCCATGCCACGCGCCACCCTCATGGGCGTGCCCACCGACCCCGACTCGGCCCGGGGCGTGCTCACCGACGACGAGGTGGCCCGGCTCCGCGCCGAGATGCCATGGCCCCGAGGGGTGCTCGACCACGACGTCTCCGTCGGTGACTACGTCGCGGCCCGCCTGGGCCGCGCGGTCGTCGACCGCCTCGTCGAGCCCCTGCTCGGTGGCGTCTATGCCGGGCACGCCGCGCGCCTGTCGCTGCGCGCCACGATGCCCGTGCTGTGGGAGCGGGCGACCCGCGGCGAGAGCCTGCTGACCCCTCCGACCACCGGGGACGCCCCGCGGCCGCCGTTCGCAGGGCTCCGCGGCGGGGTGGGGCGGCTACCCGGCCTCCTCGCCGACGAGCTGCGCTCGCGCGGAGCGCTGTTGCGCACCGGTGCGGTGGTGCGCGCCCTGGAGCGCACGGCATCCGGCTGGCGGCTCGTGCTCGGGTCGGCGGCCGACCCCGAGGTGCTCGAGGCGGATGCCGTGCTCGTGTGCGTCCCCGCCGCGCCGGCCGCCCGGTTGCTCGCACCGCACGCGCCGTCCGCGGCATCCGTGCTCGGCGACGTCGAGAGCGCGTCGACGGCCGTCGTGACGCTGGCCGTGGAGCGCTCCGGGCTCGCGGAGCTGCCCGGGTCGGGGTTCCTCGTGCCGCCGGTGGAGGGACGCACCATCAAGGCGAGCACCTTCAGCGCGAACAAGTGGGCGTGGACCGGCGAGGTCTCCGACGAGGTCGTGCACCTGCGCGCGTCGATCGGGCGGGCGCGGGAGGAGTCCGTGCTCCAGCGCGCCGACGACGACCTCGTGGCGGTGTCGGTGGCCGAGGTCGGTGAGGCGCTCGGCCGCCCCCTGACCCGGGTCGTCGACGCGCACGTGCAGCGCTGGGGCGGGGGACTGCCGCAGTACGCCGTGGGCCACGTCGACGCCGTCGCGTCGGTGCGCGCCGACGTCGCGCGCGTGCCCGGCGTCCAGGTCGCGGGGGCGACCTACGACGGCGTCGGCATCCCCGCGGTCATCGCCTCCGCGCGGCGCGCGGCCCTCGCGACCGTCGCCCACCTCCAGTCCTCGACCACCGTCAGCACCTCGTCAGGAGCACCCGTATGAGCGAGCCCACCCCGACCCCCGACACCACCCCGACCCCCGACACCGCCCCGACCCCGGAGGCGCCCGGGCCCGGCGCTGGCCGGCCCGCGCCGTCGAAGCCCGGTGCCGCCCGGATCCGCGAGATCAACGACACGATCCGCTACGCGATGTGGTCGGTGTTCGCCGTCGCCGAACCGATCGGTGACGACGACCGCGACGCCCTGGCGACCGAGGTCGAGGAGCTGTTCACCGACCTGGCCCAGCGGGACGTCGTCGTGCGCGGCACCTACGACGTCGCCGGCCTTCGCGCCGACGCCGACGTCATGGTCTGGTGGCACGCCGAGACGATCGAGGCGCTCCAGGAGGCGTACCACGCGTTCCTGCGCACGGCATACGGACACCACCTCGACCCGGTGTGGTCGGCGGCGGCCCTGCACCGGCCGGCCGAGTTCAACAAGAGCCACATCCCGGCGTTCATGGCCGACGAGGAGGCGCGCGCCTACGTCTGCGTCTACCCGTTCGTGCGGTCCTACGACTGGTACCTCCTGGACGACAAGGAGCGCCGCGACCTGCTCGTCGAGCACGGGCAGATGGCCCGCGACTACCCCGACGTGCGGGCCAACACCATCGCGTCGTTCGCGCTGGGCGACTACGAGTGGGTGCTGGCGTTCGAGGCCGACGAGCTGCACCGCATCGTCGACCTCATGCGCGAGCTGCGGGCCTCCAAAGCGCGGATGCACGTGCGCGAGGAGGTGCCCTTCTACACCGGGCCCCGCGTGCCGGTGCGCACCCTGGTGGCGCGCCAGCGCTGACCACCCCCGGGTGGGCGGCGAACCGTCCCGCCCCATGGGTTTCCACTCATGGGGCGGAAGAGTGGAGGGCCCCCGGGTCAGGGGGTGGGGGTGTCCTCGACGGGGCGCAGGCTCAGGCTGATCGAGTTGATGCAGAAGCGCTGGTCGGTCGGGGTGTCGTAGCCCTCGCCCTCGAAGACGTGCCCGAGGTGGCTGCCGCACGTCGCGCACCGCACCTCGACGCGCGGGCGGCCGGGCAGCGAGCGGTCCTCGAGGAGCTCGACGGACTCACCGGCCAGCGGGGAGAAGAACGACGGCCACCCGCAGTGGCTGTCGAACTTCGTCTCGGACGTGAACAGCTCGGCACCACAGGCCCGGCAGGCGTAGACCCCGACCGTCTTGGCGTCGGTGTACTCACCGGTGTACGGCCGCTCGGTGCCCGCCCGGCGCAGCACCTGGTACTCCTCGGGGGACAGCGTCGCCCTCCACTCCTCCTCGGTGCGGTCGACGGCATACGAACGATCGGTCGGCTTCATCGTCATGTCCAGCCCAACAGCGGCGACGCCGAGATGGTTCCCGGCCGCCCGCCCGTCGGCGCGCGTCGTTAGGCTCGCGACATGGTCGACGCGCAGGTGCTGGAGGTCGAGGGGCCCGACGGCCCCCGTCAGGTGCGCCTCAGCAGCCCCGACCGGGTCATGTGGCCCGACGCCGGCATCACCAAGGGCGACCTCGCGGCCTACGTCCTCGCGGTCGGCGACCCGCTGGTGCACCACATCGGCGACCGGCCCGTGACCCTCCAACGCTTCCCCGACGGCATCGAGGGTGAGGAGTTCTACCAGAAGAACCCGCCCAAGGGCATGCCCGACTGGGTGCGCACCGTCTCCTGCCGCTACCCGAGCGGCCGCCGCCACGCGCAGGTCGTCGTCGACGAGGTCGCGAGCGCCGTGTGGGCGGTGCAGATGAACACCGTGACCTTCCACCCGTGGCCCGTGCGCACGGCGGACAACGACAACCCCGACGAGCTGCGCATCGACCTCGACCCGCAGCCGGGTCGCACCTTCGCGGACGCCGTGGAGGCCGCGCACGCGCTGCGCGAGCTGCTCACCGAGGTGGGGCTCGCCGGCCGGGCCAAGACGAGCGGCAACCGCGGGGTGCACGTCTACGCGCGCATCGCCCCCACCCACGAGTTCCTCGACGTGCGCCACGGAGTCATCGGCATCGCCCGCGCGCTCGCGCGCCGGCTGCCCGACCTCGTGACGTCGTCGTGGTGGAAGGAGGAGCGTGGCGAGCGGGTCTTCGTCGACTTCAACCAGGCCTGCCGCGACCGCACCATCGCCTCCGCCTACAGCCCGCGTCCCCTGCCCGGGGCCCCGGTCTCGATGCCGGTCACCTGGACCGAGCTGTCGACGGTGAGCCCCGGGGACTTCACGGTGCTCACCGTGCCCGACGTCCTGGAGGACCGCGGCGACGCCTGGTCCGACATCGGCGCCGAGGTCGGGGACGTCACCGGGGCCCTCGCCCTGTGGCAGCGCGACGTCGAGGAACGCGGCCTCGGCGAGCTGAACTTCCCGCCCGACTACCCCAAGATGCCCGGCGAGCCGCCACGGGTGCAGCCGAGCAAGCGCCGCACCGACAAGGCCGACGACGACTACATGCCGCCCAAGGCCGAGCGTGACGCCGCCGAGCGGCGGCGGTGGGGGATGCCCGTCGTGCCGCCCGTGTCGCCGATGCTCGCCAAGGCCGTCAAGGGCATCGCCGCCCTGGACGGCCAGGACGTCAGCTTCGAGCCGAAGTGGGACGGCTTCCGCTCGATCGTCTTCCGCTCGGGCGACCTCGTGGAGATCGGCAGCCGCAACGAGAAGCCGATGACCCGCTACTTCCCCGAGGTCGTCGAGGCCGTGCTGGCCAACCTCCCCGACAGGTGCGTCGTCGACGGCGAGATCATCGTCGTGCGGCCGGGGGAGGACCGCCTCGACTTCGACCTGCTCAGCCAGCGCATCCACCCGGCGGCGAGCCGGGTCGCCAAGCTCTCGGTCGAGACCCCGGCCCGGTTCGTCGCCTTCGACCTGCTGGCGCTCGGCGACGACGATCTCACCGACCGGCCCTTCCGGGAGCGACGTGCGCTGCTCGAGCAGGCTCTCGCCGACGCGCAGGCGCCGATCCACCTCACCCCGGCGACGACCGACCGGGCGCTCGCGGCCGACTGGTTCACCGAGTTCGAGGGCGCCGGCCTCGACGGCCTCGTCGCCAAGCAGCTCGACGGCACCTACGAGCCCGACAAGCGCACGATGGCCAAGATCAAGCACGAGCGCACCGCCGACTGCGTGGTGGCGGGGTACCGAACCCACAAGAGCGGCGACGACCTCATCGGGAGCCTCCTGCTCGGCATCCACGACGCCGACGGCCAGCTGCTCTCGGTCGGTGTCATCGGAGCCTTCCCCATGGCCCGCCGCAGGGAGCTGTTCGAGGAGCTCCAGCCCCTCGTGACCGACTTCGAGCACCACCCCTGGCGCTGGGCCGCGCAGGAGGAGGGCACCCGCACCCCGCAGGCCGCCGCGGGCAGCCGGTGGGCCGCGGGCAAGGACCTGTCGTTCACGCCACTGCGTCCCGAGCGCGTCGTCGAGGTGCGCTACGACCACCTGGAGGGCGTCCGGTTCCGGCACACGGCCCAGTTCGCGCGATGGCGCCCCGACAAGGACCCCGCCGACTGCACCTACGCGCAGCTCGACGATCCGGTGTCCTACGACCTGTCCGAGGTCCTGACCGGGGGCGGTGCGTGACGCACCGCGGCACGACCGAGGGCTCCGGCCCGGTCGCCGAGCCGACCCCGTCGGCGACCTCGACCACGGCGGCGACGCGCAGCCGGGTCCGGACGGCCGCCACGGCGGGTGCCGCCGTCGGGGTGACCAGCGCGGTCGCGAGCGGAGCCGGCTCGCTGGCGGCCGCGGCATACTTCGCCCGCCGGGTGCTGACCCCCGACCGGCAACGGCCCGACGACGTCGTCGTGCGTGCGGTCGGTGCCCACACCGTGACGCTCACGGCGACCCCCGAGACGGTCGCGCCCGGCCGCTACGGCGTGTGGATCGAGGGCGGCTCCGGCCACGTGCGGGTCGGTGACGTCGTGCGCGCCGACCCCGAGGCCGGCACCGTCGAGCGTGAGCTCGTCGCCGTCGACCGCGGCCACCTCGCACCCGGCGCGGCCCGCTGGAACCCGTACTTCCACGGCGGACCGCCGGACGTGAGCATCGGCGCCGACACCGAGCACGTGACGTATGCCGGTGAGCTGGGTCCCATGCCGGCCTGGGTCGTGCGACCCGAGGGTGCGCCGGCGCGGGAGTCCGGCCGCTGGGCCGTGCTCGTGCACGGCCGTGGGGCGCGCCGCGAGGAGACGATCCGGGCGATGCCGCCGCTGCTCTCCCAGGGCTGGACGTGCCTCGCGCCCACCTATCGCAACGACGAGGGCGTGCCCGCCGGGCCCGACGGGAGATACGCCCTCGGGCTGTCGGAGTGGCGCGACGTCGAGGCCGCGATCCAGCACGCCGTCGACCACGGCGCCGACGAGGTGCTGCTCGTGGGGTGGTCCATGGGGGGCGCGATCGTCCTGCAGCTGCTCGACCGCTCGCCCCTGGCCGGGCTGGTGTCCCGCGTGGTGCTCGACGGGCCGGTCATCGACTGGGGAGACGTGCTCGCCCACCACGCGCGCGGGCACCGGATGCCGCGCCACGTGGGCTCGCTGGCCCGGCTGATGATGAACCAGCGCTGGGGGCACCGGCTCGTCGGTGTGCACGAGGGCGTCGACCTCGCGAAGACCGACTGGGTGAGCCGCGCCGACGAGCTGCACCACCGCGTGCTGCTCATCCATTCCGCCGACGACGAGTTCGTGCCGGTCGGCCCGTCGCGCGAGCTGGCGAGGGTGCGACCCGACCTGGTCACCTTCGAGGAGTGGCGGGCCGCCCGGCACTGCACGGAGTGGAACACCGATCCCGGGCGCTGGGAGTCGCTCGTCGGCGAGTTCGCCTCCGGCTGAGTCCGGCGCACCGCGGTCCACCGACGGCGGATGCCGTGGCGGTCAGCGGCGCACCCGCCACAGCCCGAGCAAGGTGCCGGCCTCCTCCACGAGCAGCCGGGGCGACAGGGCGACGCCGTCCGGCGCGCCGAGCGGCGGCCCTGCCGTGACCCGCGAGCCGTCGCCGCCGACCACCGTCGGCACGATGG
>DATITJ010000282.1:0-1606 GCA_035467935.1 Ornithinibacter sp. | reverse complement strand
GCTCACCGAGGACCTCGACCTGCGCTCGGGCGACCACCGCTCGAAGCAGTCGGCGTTCTGGACGATGCTCGTGCTGTCCGCTGTGATCGTGACTGCCGGCATCCTCACCGACTCCACCGCGACGGTGATCGGCGCGATGATCATCGCCCCCCTCTCGACGCCGATGATGGCCATCGCCCTGGGCATCGTGAAGCGCGAGCGGATCCATGCGGGACGGTTCGTGCTGGCGGGCGCCGCCGTCGTCGTCCTCATCGGCGCCGTGGCGGCCCTGGTGCTGCCGGGGCCGGTCGACCTCGCCTCGAACGCCCAGATCACCGGTCGCACGTCGCCGACGCTCCTCGACCTCGTGGCCGCTGTCGCGACGGGCTTCGCCGGGGCGGTGGGACTGTCCCGTCGCGACGTCGCCGCCGTGCTGCCCGGGGTCGCCATCGCCATCTCGCTCGTGCCGCCGCTCGCGGTCGTCGGGGTCTGCCTCGGGGAGGGCGCGGTCGGGCCGGCCCTGGGGGCGCTGCTCCTCTTCGTCTCCAACCTCGTCGCCCTCGTGCTCGCCGGCACGACCCTCTTCGCCGCCCTGGGCTACGCGCAGGAGGCGGATGCCGCCGCCCGCCGGGTCGGTGCGCGCCGGCGCTCCTCGTTGACCTTGGTCGCCCTCCTCGTGGCGGTGCTCATCCCGCTCGGGCTCAACACCGCGGTCGTCCTCGTGCTCCACACCTGGACCTCCGACATCGAACGCGCCGCCGCCCGCTGGGTGTCCGAGGCCCCCGGGGCCGAGGTCACCGGCGTCGAGTTCTCCTCGGGTGCCTTCCGCATCGACGTGCGTTCGCCCGGCAAGGTGGCCTCGACAAAGGGGCTCCTCGACGAGGTGGAGGCGGAGGTGCCCGACGGCCTGCCCATCGTGCTCGACACGACGTACGGCGAGGCGGTGGCGGTCGGCACGACCGGCCGCCGCTGACCCGGTGTCCCACGTCGAGGGGCGGGCGCAGGGGTGTCCCGCGCAAGGTGCCCACGCAGTCGGGACACCGGGCCCTGCCGCCCGGGACGCTGCCTCCTCCAGCTGGGTGGAACCGCACCACGACAGAGGGACGCACCAGCGGCCCGGCCGTCGCAGCGCGATCGTGCAGGCCCGCGCGCAAGGCCTCGGCACCGACTGACCCCCCGCCCACCCGCACCGCACCGCCCGGGGCGTCGCGGCCGCCAGTGACACGGCACGGCATCCGAGGTATCTCCCGGCCCGCCGGCTGCTCCTCTCCTCCAGCACCTGCAGGAGGAACCGTGACCGTCGCCGACGCGCTGCACGACCGCCACCCCACCGCCCGCCGTGTCGCGGCGCCGGCCGTCGCGCCGGAGCCGGCGGCGACCGTGGCGGCGACGCCCAGGCTCGAGCTGAGCGTCGGCACCGCGGTCGCGCGCTACCTCGCGCTCGCCTCGGCGCTGCCGGGCACGGCGGTGCACTACGCGGTCAAGGCCAACCCCCATCCCGTGCTGCTGCGCGCGCTGGCGCAGGCCGGATGCCGCTTCGACGTCGCCAGCCCGTCGGAGGTGCGGCTCACCCTCGATGCCGGGGCCGACCCGCTGCACCTCGTGCACTCCAACCCCGTCGCGCGTC
>DATITJ010000281.1:0-2175 GCA_035467935.1 Ornithinibacter sp. | reverse complement strand
CGGGCTGGGGCGTGGCGGGGTGACGATCCTCGACCCGAGCCGCGGCATCGAGGACGGTCCCGGGTGGTGGGCCGCCCGTGCCGCGATCGAGGAGGCGGAGGAGGCCGCCGCCCGGGCGCCGACCCGCCACGCCCGCACGGCTTACCGCGCCGCGGCCGACGAGTGCCCGCCAGCCGGCCACGACGTGAGCGAACCGGCCGTCAACGCGGCCTTGCTCTGTCGGGACCATCTGGTTGGCTCGTTGTCCGACCGGTCGCTACGACTCCTGAGAGGGCTCATGGACCCGCACACGACCCAGGGCGAGCTCGCCGCACGCGAGGGCATCAGCGCCTCCGCGGTCTCCCAGCGCGTGCGGGCCGACGGCATCGGCGTCGTCCTCGCCGCTCACGACCTGCTCCGGGGCATGCCGTGACGTGGCTCGCCGTGTGGCTCGTCGGGGTCGGGCTGGCCGACCTCGTGCGCGCCGGTTCGCGCCCCGTCGCGGGCCGCTGGTCGGTCCTCGTGGGCAGCGTCGCGGTGGCGCTCCTCGCGCTCCTGGCAGGACTCACCGCCCCCGTCGACCTCGTCGTGCTCGCGGCCTCGCTGCTGCCTCTCGGCCTGTGGGTGCGGTACTCCGCGCAGTCGGTCGTCACGGGCACCGGCCACTGGCCCGCCCTGGCGTCCCTCGCCGGCGGCGGCGCCGTCCTCCTCGCGCTCGGCGGCTGGGCCTCGCCGGCCGGCGGGCCGCTCGGCCGCTGGCTCGCCTGGGCCGACCTGCCACTCGTGGACCCGGGCTCCTCGCCGGCCGACGTCCTGCTCGTCGTCGGGCTGCTCCTCGTCAACCTCGCCACGGCGAACCTCGTCGTCCGCCTCGTGCTGCTCGGGGTCGGGGCGATGCGTCCGGCCCGGCCGCTGGGGGCCGGCAGCGACCCCCAGCCATCCGACCAGCTGCGCGGTGGACGCCTGCTGGGGCCGATGGAGCGGGTGCTCATCATCGGGCTCGGGCTCGCCGGGCAGCTCACGGCGGCCGGCCTGGTCATCGCCGCCAAGGGCCTGATCCGGTTCCCCGAGCTGCAGGCCAAGCGCGACGACCGCTCGAGCGTCGACGGGGTCGGCATCGACGCCGTGACCGAGTACTTCCTCGTCGGGTCGTTCGTGTCATGGCTCGTCGCCCTCACCAGCCTCGCCCTCACCCGATGACCGGATGGGGCCGCGGCCGTGCACCTCACACGGTGACGATCCGGTCGCGCCACTCCGGAGGGAACTGCGCCGTCGTGTCGCCGGCGAGGAGGAGCCGGTAGGTCATCGCCGCCGCCTCCTCGAGGTTGAGCGCTCGTCGCAGCGCCATCGACATGGTCGCGCCGAGGGTGGAGCAGCCGTGGTGCGACAGCACGACGGCGTCATGCTCCCGGGAGGCCTCGGCTGCGGCGTCGGCGACCTCGTGCGAGCCCGAGGGGAGGAACGGGATCCGCCCGGCGCTGCCCAGGTAGAACTGGTGGTCCAGCGTCGTGAACCGGATCGGGGCCCCGAGCATGTCGACGAGCAGCACGTGCTGGGGGTGCAGGTGCACGATCGCCGACACGTCCGGCCGCACGGCATACGTGCGCTGGTGCAGCCGCCACTCCACCGACGGGCGCTCGGCACCGCCCACGTGGTCGCCCTCGAGGGTCAGCTCGGCGAGGTCGGACGGGTCGAGCCGGTCCAGCCAGGTGCCCGTTGCCGTGACGAGGAACCGGTCCGTGCCGGGGAGCCGCACCGACAGGTTGCCGCCGCTCGCCTGCACCAGACCGCGGGCGACCACGTGGCCGCCGGCGTCGATCAGCTCGTCGATGAGGGTCTCGCGCTCGCTCGTCATACCGCCGATTGTGGCGGATGCCCGGATGCCCGGGTGCCCGGCCCGAACCAGTCGACGGTGGGGGACCCCACGAGGGGGGAACGAGGTCTCCGGGCGTCAGCCGCGCGCCGGGGTCAGTCGGCGACGCGCTCCTCGTTGCTGACCTCGCCCTGGATCGCACGGTGGCCTGCGGTGTGGCTCACTGAGATCTTGCGGGGCTTGGCCTCCTCCGCCACGGGGATGGTCAGGGTGAGCACGCCGTCGGAGTAGTCGGCCGCGATGCGGTCGGGGGCCACGCCGTAGCCGAGGGTCAGCTGGCGGGCGAAGGTACCCGTGGGTCGCTCGTGGGAGAGCCACTGCAC
>DATITJ010000280.1:0-2678 GCA_035467935.1 Ornithinibacter sp. | reverse complement strand
CGGGGGCGCGGGGTGGTCGCCCTCGTCGGCTGGCAGCTGTGCCTCTCGTTCGTCGTCGTCTCGACCGTCGAGCCCGGGTGCGCGGAGCGGGTGATGCATCGTCGGTGGTCGTGGCACGATTCGCTCGTGCGAACGGGACGTCACGGGAGCGTGCGATGACAACGGAGCAGACCCGTCCCTACGGTGAGGGCGTCTTCGACTACGCCACCGGGGCCTGGTCCTGAAACGACGACATGTATGCCGTCGTGGGCCTGGCGCGGGACGCGTGCGACCCGGCGCCTCGCGTCTTCGAGCGGATGCACCCGGACGACCTCGCCCGTGTCCGCGCGAGCCTCGCCACGGCGATCGCGGCCGGCGGGCCCATGTCCGGGCAGTACCGCGTGCGCGACGACTCGGGCCGCGAGCGCGTCATCTCCTTCGTCGGCGACGGCGAACGCGACGAGGACGGCAAGCCGGTCCGCCTGCGCGCGTTCGCGTTCGACGTGACCGACCCGGTGCGCCGGGTGGCGAACGACGCGGTGCAGGCCGCGACCGCTGACCGCGCGGCGATCGAACAGGTCAAGGGCGCTCTGATGTTCGCCTACGGCGTCGACGACTCCGCGGCGTTCGGCATCCTCACCCGTTACTCGCAGCGCGCGAACGTCAAGGTCGCCGTCCTGGCCCGGGGCGGCGTGGCGGGACTCAGGCGGCCCGACGCGCGGGGTGACGCCGGGCCCTCGATGCTCCAGGTGCTCGACGCGGCGTCCTCGGACGACGAGGCGGCCCACACCCCCACGACGCAAGGAGCGACATGGGCGCCACGTTCACCCACGTGACGCTCGCGCAGCGCGTCCGCTTCGGTCGCGGCCTCGTGGCCGAGTACCTCACCGAGGAGGTCGAGCGCCTCGGGTCGCGCCGCGTGATGGTCATCTCGAGCGGCCGCCAGGAGCGGGCCGCGCCCGACCTGTTCGACGACATCCCCGTCGTGCTGCGCTGGTCGGACGTGCGCCAGCACGTGCCGGTGGACCACGCCGAGCGCGCCCGGGCCGCGGCCCGCGAGGTCGGCGCCGACCTCGTCGTCGCGATCGGGGGCGGGTCGGCCGTCGGGCTGGCCAAGGCGGTCGCCCTCACCGACGGCATCTGCGTCGTGGCGGTCCCCACGACGTATGCCGGGTCGGAGTCCACCGACGTCTGGGGCCTCACCGAGGGCGGGGTGAAGCGCACGGGCACCGACCCGGCGGTGCTTCCCGTCGCGGTCGTGTACGACCCGGCGCTCACCGACACGATGCCCGCCACGCTCACCGTGGCGAGCGGCCTCAACGCCCTGGCCCACTGCGTCGACGCGCTGTGGGCGCCTCGCGCGGACCCGGTGAACGGCGCCCTCGCGCTGGAGGGTGCCCGCCGGCTCGCGACCGGCCTGCGCGCCGTGGTGTCCGGAGCGGCGGACGACGGCCGCGACGAGGCCCTGCTGGGTGCCCACCTCGCCGCCGTGGCGTTCGCGTCGGCCGGGTCCGCGCTGCACCACCGGGTCTGCCACGTGCTCGGTGGCACCTACGACCTGCCGCACGCGGCGACCCACGCGGTCGTCCTGCCCCACGTGCTCGCCCTCAACGCCCCCGCGCTGCCAGGGCCCTCGGCCCGACTCGCCGACGCCCTGCGGATGCCGGGCGCGGCCGCCGCGGACGCGGCATCCGCCGTCAGCGCCCTCGAGGCACTGCGTGCGGAGCTCGGTGCCTCGACCGCCCTGCGCGACCTCGGACTCGCGGAGGCCGACCTCGAGGACGCGGTGACCCGGTGCCTCGAGGTGGTGCCGCCGAGCAACCCGGTGCCCGTGACCCCTGCGGCGATGGCCGCGCTGGTGCGTGCGGCGTGGGCAGGCACCAGCCCGGTCCTCGCCGAGGGCTGAACGGTCCCTCCCATCCCTTGACACCGGCGAGCGCGGGTGTCGAGAATCAACCTATCGATTTATCAACGAGGAGATTGAACAGCGTGGACGACGAGCTCGTCGACCGGGGTTTCGCGGCCCTCGCCGACCCCGTGCGCCGGGCGATCATCGCCCGGCTCAGCCGGGGGCCCGCGACGGTCAACGAGCTCGCCGGGCCCTTCGAGATATCCCTGCAGGCGGTCTCGAAGCACATCCAGGTCCTCGAGCACGCGGGCCTGGTCACCCGCACCCGGGAGGCCCAGCGCCGCCCGGTGCACCTGAACGGCGAGGCGCTCGAGGCGCTCACCGCCTGGATCGACCGCTACCGCCTGCTCCACGAGCAGCGGTTCCGCCGGCTCGACGCGCTCCTCGCGCCGACCGACGCCCCCACCACCCAGCCGACACCAGAGAAGGACACCCGATGAGCAACAGCCTGAACCTCGACATCCCGGCCGGTCTGCCGTGGATCGACTTCACCCGCGAGTTCGACGCCCCCGTGGCGGCGGTCTTCGAGGCCCACCGTGACCCGGAGAAGGTCAAGCAGTGGCTCGGCCCGCACGGATACGAGATGGACATCGACAGCTGGGACTTCACGACCGGCGGGGGCTACCGCTACACCCACACGGGCGAGCACGGCACCTTCGGCTTCCGTGGGGTCTTCCACACCGTCCGTGAGAACGAGTTCGCCCTGCAGACCTTCGAGTTCGACGGAGCGCCCGACGAGGTGGCCCTGGAGTTCATGTGGTTCGAGGACCTCGGCGACGGCCGCACCCGG
>DATITJ010000279.1:0-5036 GCA_035467935.1 Ornithinibacter sp. | reverse complement strand
GGATCCACTCGTCGGTGGAGTCGATGCGCTCGACGATCTCGGAGTTGTGCACGATGCGCCGCGGCCGGTAGCCGCCGATGCCGGCGATGCGGGAGTGCGCGACCGGCGTGGCCGAGCGCAGCGAGGAGGCGAAGCCCTTCGGGGTGGCGGTCATGCCGAGTGCTCCTTGATGAGGCTGCGGGCGGCGTCGAGGTCGTCTGGTGTCTTCACGGCGAGCAGCTCGACACCCCGGAGGGCGCGCTTGGCGAGGCCGACGAGGGTGCCCGCCGGCGGCAGCTCGATGATCGCGGTGACGCCCAGCGCCGAGAAGCGCTCCATGCACAGGTCCCACCGCACCGGGGTGGACACCTGGGCGACGAGCCGGTCGAGCACGTCACGGCCCTCGGTGAGGACGTGGCCGTCGCGGTTGGAGACGAGGGTGACGCCGGGGTCGGACACCGACAGGTCGGTGGCGGCGGCGCGCAGCTCGGCGACGGCCGGCTCCATGTAGTGGGTGTGGAACGCACCGGCGACCTAGAGCGGGATGACCCTCGCTCGCGGCGGCGGGTCGGCGGCGAGCTCGGCGAGCGCCGGCAGCGAGCCCGCGGCGACGACCTGGCCGGCGCCGTTGACGTTGGCCGGGGTGAGCAGGTGGCGGCCGATCGTGGCGAGGACGGCCCCCGGGTTGCCCCCGAGCACGGCGCTCATGCCCGTGGGCGTCGCCGCGCTGGCCTCGGCCATGGCGCGGCCGCGCAGGGCGACGAAGCGCATGGCGTCGCGCTCGGAGATCACCCCGGCACCGGCGGCCGCGGTGATCTCGCCGACCGAGTGGCCGGCGATGGCGCCCGACTCGGGCACGGCATCCGTGCTCGTGGTGCCGCCGCCGAGCGCACGCAGCGCGAGGAGGCCGGCACCGACGAGCAGCGGCTGGGCCACCGCGGTGTCCTTGATCGTGTCCTCGTCGGACGTCGTGCCGTGGGCGACGAGGTCGACACCGGCGGCGTCGGAGAGGGCGGTCAGCTGGTCCCGCAGGCCGGGCAGCTCGAGCCACGGGCGCAGGAAGCCCGGGGTCTGGGAGCCCTGGCCGGGGCAGACGATGACGATCACGG
Organism: Ornithinibacter sp.; assembly: GCA_035467935.1. GTDB lineage: Bacteria > Actinomycetota > Actinomycetes > Actinomycetales > Dermatophilaceae > Fodinibacter. Next base: position 3,948 of record DATITJ010000279.1, on the reverse strand, counting down.
GTCCAGCCTGACGCGGGCACCGTGACCGAACCGTGACGACAGCGGACGAACCTCGGTCACCCGATTTGGAGGGTTCCCCCAAATCACGCACGGATCACGAACGGGGTGAGCTGCGGGCCACGGGTCCGAGACGATGGACGGCCAGGGCTGCGCGCACGGTCTGGGCGTCGTGCGGGTCGGTGAGGTCGTAGCCGATCGCCTTGGTGATGCCGGCGAGGCGGTAGCGCACGGTGTTGGGGTGCACGATGAGGGCGCGGGCCGTGCCCTCGACGCCGGCGCCGCCGTCGAGAAAGGCGGCGGCCGTCTCGAGCAGCGTGCCGCCGGGGCTCTCCGCGAGCGGGTGGACGATGCGGGCCACCAGGGCGCCGCGCGCGGGCAGGTCGCCGACGAGCGCGCGCTCCCCGAGCAGGTCCTCGGCGTGCACCGGGCGCGGGGCCGCGGGCCATGCCGGGGCGGCCGTGTGGCCGGACACCGCGGCCCGGGCGGAACGGCCGGCGGCGAACAGGTGGGGGACCGTGGGACCGACCACGAGGGGGCCGTCGCCCAGGTGCGGGTCGAGGGCGGTCGCCAGCGCCATGGGGTCGGTGACGCTGCCGCCGATGCAGATGATCCTCGGGCCGTGGATCGCCGCGAGCAGCTCGACGCCGGTGCGGCGTGCCGCGCGGTGGAGGTCGGTGAGCACGGGAGCGGGGGCCCCGGCGGGTGTCGAGCCCACGACGACGACGACGCTCGTCACCGAGCCCCAGCCGAGGGCCGCCGCCCGCGACTGCATCGACTCGTCGGCCTCGCCGCGCAGGACGGCGTCGACGACGAGCGACTCCAGGCGGGCGTCCCACGCGCCACGGGCCTCGGCGGCCTGCGCGTAGACCTCGGCCGCCGAGAAGGCCACCTCGCGGCTGTAGCGCAGCACGGCCTCGCGCGCCAGGTCGCCCTCGCCGGGCTCCGCGAGGTCGGCGATCTCGCGCTCGACGACGGCGATGACGGTGCGGATCAGGTCGAGGGTCTGGGCGAGCGAGATCGACCGGGCCAGCTCGCGCGGGGCCGTGCCGAAGACGTCGGCGGTGACCGCCGCGCGCTCCTGGTCGCCGCCGAACCACTCGAGGAAGGAGGTGATGCCGGCCTGGGCGACCAGGCCCACCCACGACCGGTTCTCTGCCGACAACGAGCGGTACCACCCGTGGTCGGCCTCCATCTGCTGCACGGCCGCGGCGCCGAGGTCACCCGCGGCGCGGGCGACCCGGCTGCGGGTGGCGGCCGACGGCAGCAGGCGGCGGGCGGACGGCATACAACGGAGTCTATTTGTATGCCGTTCACAAGGCCGTGCGTGGTGTCCGCCGGTCAGTCGGTGCCGGAGTCCATCGCCGCGCGGTCCAGGGCGTCGTCGTCGCCGCCCTGGGCGAGCGGGTTGGCGATGATCCGGTCGGCGCCGCCGGGCTCGAGCTGCCCGACGAGCTCGACGTGGCCCGGGCCGAGCTGGCCCTGGGCGGCGTAGAGCTCGAGCTTGGCGCGGCTGTCGGCGATGTCGAGGTTGCGCATGGTCAGCTGGCCGATCCGGTCGACGGGGCCGAAGGCGGCGTCCTGGACGCGCTCCATCGACAGCTTGTCGGGGTGGTAGCTGAAGTTCTCGCCGCGGGTGTCGACGAGGGAGTAGTCGTCGCCGCGTCGCAGCCGCAGGGTGACCTCCCCAGTGACGGCGGAGGCGACCCACCGCTGGAGCGACTCCCGCAGCATCAGGCTCTGCGGGTCGAGCCAGCGGCCCTCGTAGAGCAGGCGGCCGAGGCGGCGGCCCTCGGCGTGGTAGTTGGCCAGGGTGTCCTCGTTGTGCACGGCGTTGAGCAGGCGCTCGTAGGCGATGTGGAGCAGCGCCATGCCGGGCGCCTCGTAGATGCCGCGCGACTTGGCCTCGATGATCCGGTTCTCGATCTGGTCGGACATGCCGATGCCGTGCCGGCCACCGATCGTGTTGACCTCGTCGACGAGCGCCACCGGGTCGAGCGTGCGCCCGTTGACGGCCACGGGGCGGCCCTGCACGAAGGTGATCGTGACGTCCTCGGTCTCGATCGCGACCAGGGGGTCCCAGAACTTCACGCCCATGATCGGCTCGACGACCTCCATGGACTCGTCGAGGTGCTCGAGCGTCTTGGCCTCGTGGGTCGCGCCCCAGATGTTGGCGTCGGTGGAGTAGGCCTTCTCCTGGCTGGAGCGGTAGGGGAGGTCACGCTCGGTGAGCCAGGCGCTCATCTCGTGGCGACCGCCCAGCTCGGCGACGAAGTCGGCGTCGAGCCACGGCTTGTAGATGCGCAGGTTGGGGTTGGCCAGCAGGCCGTAGCGGTAGAACCGCTCGATGTCGTTGCCCTTGAACGTGGAGCCGTCGCCCCAGATCTCGACCTGGTCGGCGTGCATGGCCCGCACGAGGAGCGTGCCGGTGACGGCGCGGCCCAGGGGGGTGGTGTTGAAGTACGTCCTGCCGCCGCTGCGGATGTGGAAGGCGCCGCACGCGATGGCCGACAGGCCCTCCTCGACGAGCGCGCTCCGGCAGTCGACCAGACGCGCGAGCTCGGCGCCGTACTGGCCGGCGCGGTCGGGGACCGTGTCGATCTCGGGCTCGTCGTACTGGCCGAGGTCGGCGGTGTACGTGCAGGGGATGGCACCCTTCTCGCGCATCCACGCGACGGCCACGGAGGTGTCGAGACCTCCGGAGAAGGCGATGCCGACACGCTCGCCGGTGGGCAGGGACGTCAGGACCTTGGACACGAATGGAAGACTATACAGAGCTCTGCATATACACAACTCGCGGAGTCACGAGGGGTGGGCCGGGAGGTCAGTCGTCGGCGAGGAGGTCCTCGACCCGCGCGACCTTGGCCGCCAGCTGGCCCGTGTGGCCCGGGCGGATGTCGGCCTTGACGACGAGGGACACCCGGGGGTGGGTCGCCGCCATCGCGTCGACGCACCGCCCGATCACGGCCATGACCTCGTCCCACTCGCCCTCGAGGTTCGTGAACATCGCGTTGGTCTCGTGCGGCAGGCCGCTCGCCCGCACGATGCGCACCGCCTCGGCGACGGCAGCGGCATACGAGCCGGTGTCGTCCGGCCCTGCGGGGGCGATGCTGAACGCGGCGATCATCGGGCCGTCTCCGTTGCCGTCATCATGCGGTCGAGAGTAGAGGGCACGCCGCTCGGCACGATGTCCGGGCGGCGTGCTCCACTCTCGACGGAGCTCAGCTGTCGCCGCCCTCGTTGCCCGAGGCCCCGGCGGTGACGTCGGAGAGCCGGTAGCGACGGGCCGCCTCGAGCGGCACCGAGCGGTCGACCTCACCCCGCGCGGCCAGCGAGGCGAGGGCGCGCGCGGCCATCGACGGGCCGTCGATGTGGAAGAAGCGGCGCGCGGCCGGGCGGGTGTCGGAGAAGCCGAACCCGTCGGCACCGAGCGACGCGAAGTCGCCGGGCACCCACTGGGCGATCTGGTCCTGCACGGCCCGCATGTAGTCGGACACCGCGATGACCGGCCCGGGGCGGTCCGCGAGCTTCTGCGTCACCCCCGGCACCGGAGCCTCGGTGTCGGGGTGGAGGAAGGCCGCCTCGTCGCACCGCAGGCCGTCGCGGCGCAGCTCGTTCCACGACGTCACCGACCACACGTCGGCCACGACGCCCCAGTCGTCGCGCAACAGCTCCTGGGCCTCGAGGGCCCAGGGCATCCCGACACCCGACCCGAGCAGCTGCACGCGCGGTGCGTCGTCCGGCAGGCCCTCGGCCGAGCCCTCGGCATAGAGGTACATGCCGCGCAGGATGCCCTCCCGGTCGACGTTATCCGGCTCGGCGGGCTGCACGAGCGGCTCGTTGTAGACCGTGAGGTAGTAGATGACGTTGCGGTCGTTGTCGCTCAGCGTGTCGTCGCTGCCGTACATCCGGTGCAGGCCGTCCTGCATGATGTGCGCGATCTCGTAGGCG
>DATITJ010000278.1:0-4692 GCA_035467935.1 Ornithinibacter sp. | reverse complement strand
GCCTGACCCTCGCCTTCGTCGCGTGGTTCCTGCCGAGCGCCATCATCCCCAAGCTCAACGCCCTCGGCTACGACTTCACCAAGAACCAGCTCTACTGGATGGCAGCGATGCCCGGCCTCGCGGCCGGCCTCCTCCGCCTCGTGTGGATGACGCTGCCGCCGATCATGGGCACCCGCAAGATGGTGTCCCTGACCAGCCTGCTGCTCATCGCCTCGACCCTCGGCTGGGGAGTGCGGGTGCAGACGCCCGACGCCCCCTACTGGGAGCTCATGGTCCTCGCCTTCCTCGCGGGCATCGGCGGTGGGGCGTTCTCCGGCTTCATGCCGAGCACGTCGTACTTCTTCCCCAAGCGGATGCAGGGCACGGCCCTGGGCCTGCAGGCCGGTCTGGGCAACTTCGGCGTCTCGCTCGTGCAGCTGCTGACGCCCTACCTCATCGCCATCTCGGCGCTCGCGATCTTCGGGGGCAGCCAGCAGATGACCGTGGCGGGCAAGCCCCCGGCGACGGTGTGGTACCAGAACGCGGCCTTCGTGTGGATCCCGCTCATGGTGGTGGGGGCGATCCTCGCCTGGACGATGCTCAAGTCGGTGCCGATCAAGGCGAACATCCGCCAGCAGTTCGACATCTTCAAGAACCAGGACACCTGGTGGATGACGATCCTGTACATCATGACCTTCGGCACGTTCTCGGGCCTCGCCGCGCAGTTCGGCCTCCTCATGGCCAACCTCTACGGCAGCGGCAACAGCGAGATCGTCGAGGGGTCGGGCGCGACCGCCACGGTGCTCGTCGCGGGCTACGCCGTCCCCGACGTCGTGAAGTTCGTCTTCCTCGGCCCGCTCATCGGGGCGGCCGCCCGGGTCGGGTTCTCCCCCCTCACCGACCGCATGGGCGGTGCGATCTGGACCCTCATCTCCGGCATCGGCCTCATCGGCTCGATCGCCTACACGATCCCCGGCCTCACGCCGGACACCAGCTCGGCGGCCGCGCTCGATGCGGGATTCGACCAGTTCCTCTACGGGATGCTCGCGATCTTCCTGTTCGCCGGCATCGGCAACGCCTCGACCTTCAAGCAGATGCCGATGATCTTCGAGCGACGACAGGCCGGCGGCGTCATCGGCTGGACCGCCGCGATCGCGGCATTCGGCCCGTTCTTCTTCGGCATGGGTGTCACGACGCTCGGCCCGGTCCCCTTCTACTCGATCGGCATCGCCTGGGCCGCCATGTGCGTCGGCATCACCTGGTGGAGGTACGCCCGGCCGGGTGCACCCAAGCCCGGCTGAGCATCCCGGACCACGGCCCCGTCGACCCCTGCGCGGCGGGGCCGTTCCCGTGCCCGGAGCATCCGAGGCTCGGTGTCGCGCAGGTCACCCCGCAGTACCGCTGACGTCGTGCCGGCCTGAGCCGCGACCACGGAGCTGCTCCAGGTCGGCCGGTGTGTCGACGTCGCGCGCGGCGTCCCCGGGCACGGCGAGCTCGACGTGGGCCAGCCCCAGCAGGACCTTGGCCGGGCGCCGGTGGGCCGGCGTGGGCAGCATCGCGCGCACGGCCCCGACCCGGTATGCCGCCAGCAGCGGGTTCGCGACGCCGTCGTCGTCCGTGGCGACGACCCCCTCGACCTCGTGGGGCGCCGCGCGCAGCGCGGCGACGAGCGCGACCAGCGCCGGGCCGGCATACGGCATGTCCCCGGCGACCACGGCGACGAGATCGGTCTCCACGTGCCCGACGCCGGCGGCGACCGCGGCGAGCGGCCCCCCGCCCGGCGGGTCCTCGCGGGCCCAGGTGACGAGGCGCTCGCCGTCGCGCGCCGGGCCGACGGCGACGATCGGCCACTGCGGCGGCAGCGAGGCCACCACGGTGTCGAGCACCGTCGAGCCGTGCAGGGGCGCGGCGAGCTTGTCGGAGCCGAACCGCCGCGACGTGCCGCCCGCGAGCACGACGACGGTGACGTCGCCCGTCACGTGCCCGGCCTCGTCGGTGCTCATCCCACCAGTGTGGCGGGCAGGCCGAGCACGCACGCACCCGGGCGAGCGAACGGCTCGAGGTGCAGGCCCTCCGACGGCTCGCCGAGGCCCTCGACGGCGCCGGCGACGAGGCCGAGGTGCACCTCGCAGACGACCTCGGGGTGGCGTCGGGCAGCGTCGAGGAGAGGGCAGGTGCGCAGCAGCACGGTCTGGCCGACGGGCTCCCCGGGCTCCGTGGTCGGGGAGAACCCGAGGCGGTCGAGGAGGTCGAGCACGCGGCCGGCCGTCGCCGGGGCGGCGTCGTCACCCCGGGACTCGACCGGCGCGTCGCGCGCGACCAAGTCTGCGCCCCAAGCCTTTCCGATCGCTCGAGCGTCGTCGCCCGGGTCACCGCCACGCTGCGCGAGTCGCTCGGCGAAGGCCGCCGCGAGCGCGACGTACTCCTGGGCGGCCGCACCCCGGTGACCCGGCGCGGCGGCGTCCCGGCCCGCCCGCGTCACGGCGTACCGGGTGGCGGGGCGCCCGCGCTCGCCCGCCGACGGCGACTGCTGCGCGACGACGAGCCCGTCGGCGACGAGGGTGCGCAGGTGGTGGCGTGTGGTGTTGGGGTGCCCCCCGACGGTGGCGACGAGGTCGTTGACCGTGGGCAGCGACGCCGAGCGGTGCGCCGCGAGCGTCCGCAGCACCCGCCTGCGAGCCGGGTCGACGGCGTCCTCGGAGCCATCGGCCGGGGGCGGAGTTGGTGTCGGCCCCATCGGGGGGGTATTTTTCACAGTGTCATTGTAGTAAATATCACCAGCCGGAGGCCACCCATGGACGCACGCACGACGATCCCCCTCACCGAGACCACGAGCCACCCCGGTGGGCACGCCGCGGCGGACTCCTGCGGCTGCGGCGAGGCCGACACCGACGCACCCGTGCTCGACGTGCGCACCATCCCCCACGCGATCCGGCACGCCACGGTCTTCGGCGCCTGGTCGGCCATCCCGGCGGGCGGCTCCCTCGTGATCGTCGCCCCGCACGACCCCAAGCCGCTCCTCGCGCAGCTCGCCGACCGCGGCCCGTTGTCGGTGACCTACCTCGCCGAGGGCCCGGACGCCTGGCGTCTGCAGCTCACCCGGGCCTGAGCGCGGCGAGGGCGAGGGTCCACCGTGTGCGGCTACTGCGGGTGCGAGAGCATCGACGTCATCGGACGCTTCATGAGCGAGCACGTCGCGATCATCAATGCGACCGGTGACCTCCGACGGGCCTGTGCCGCAGGCGATCCCGTGACCGTCCACGGATCCGTCGTCGCCCTCGACGGGCTCCTCGGCCCCCACACAGAGGCCGAGGAGGTGGGCCTGTTCGCGGTGCTCGCCGAGGACCCCGAGTTCGCCGACCACGTGCGCGGCCTGGGGGACGAGCACGTCGGGCTCGGCCAGCTGCTCGGCCGTGTCGACCGGGGCGAGCACGGCCTCTTCCCCGTGCTCGAACGAGCGCTGCGCGACCACATCGACCGCGAGGAGAACGGCCTGTTCCCGGCCGCCGCCATCGCGTTCGCCGGGCCCGAGTGGGGCCGGGTCACCGCCCTCACCCCCACCGCGCCGTCCGTGCGGTCCTGAACCGCCTCACCCAGGAGCACCCGTGAGCAGCCCAGCGACATCCCCCGCCTCGCGCCGCAGCTGGCCGCTGCGCGACCGGCCCGGGCTGGTCTGGCTGGGTCTCGCGGCGCTGCTCACCCTCATGCACCCGTTCGTCCCGGCCTCGGAGTGGGTCCTCGTGCACCTGGTGCTCCTGGGGGCCCTGACGCACTCGGCGATCGTGTGGAGCACCCACTTCACCCAGGCCCTGCTCAAGACACCCGCCGACATCGACGACCGTCGCCAGCAGGACCACCGCATCCTGCTCCTCATCGTCGGCGTGGGCACGGTGCTGGTCGGCGTCCCCACGGGCTGGTGGCCGCTGACGCTCGTGGGCGCCACCGCCGTCTCGGGCGCGGTGGCGTGGCACGGCATCCAGCTGTGGCGGCGGCTGCGCCGTGCCCTGCCCGGCCGCTTCCGCGTCACCGTGCGCTACTACCTCGCCGCGGCGGCGTGCGTGCCGGTCGGGGCAGGCCTCGGCGCGTGGCTGGCCCGCGGCCTCGACGACGAGCAGCACGGTGCGGTGCTCGTGGCGCACTCGATGGTCATGGTCCTCGGGTGGATCGGCCTCACCGTCACCGGCACGCTCGTGACGCTGTGGCCGACGATGCTGCGCACCCGCATGGACGGTCGCGCCGAGGCACTCGCCCGGCAGGCCCTGCCGGTGCTTCTCGTCGGGCTCGGCGTGCTCGCGACAGGGGCGGTGGCCGGGTGGCGACCGGTCGCCCTGGTCGGGCTCCTCGGGTATGCCGTGGGGCTGGCGTGGTGGGGACGCGCCCTCGTCGCGCCGGCGCGCCAGGCCCCGCCGCGGGCCTTCGCGACCTGGTCGGTGACGGCGGCGCTGGGCTGGGGGGCCGTGGCGATCGCCCTGGTCGGGTGGCGGCTGGCGACGAGCCCGTCGTGGGCCGCCCTGGCCGACGGCTACGGCGTCGTGGCGGTCGTCGTGGCGGTGGGCCTCGCCGCGCAGCTGCTCCTCGGGGCACTGTCGCACCTCATCCCGACCGTGCTCGGCGGCGGGCCGTCCGTGGTGCGGGCGGCCACGTCGTGGCTCGACCGCGCGGCGCCGTGGCGGGTGACCGTCGTCAACCTCGGGCTCCTCGTCTGCCTCCTGC
>DATITJ010000277.1:0-6334 GCA_035467935.1 Ornithinibacter sp. | reverse complement strand
CCGAGGATGACGACGAGCAGCTCGGTGCGGGTGAGGATCGCCAGGCCGGCGAGCCCGCCGCCCAGGGCGAGGGACCCGGTGTCGCCCATGAAGATCTTGGCGGGTGCGGCGTTCCACCACAGGAAGCCGAAGCACGCGCCCATCGCGCAGGCCGCGACGATCGCGAGGTCGTGCGGGTCGCGCACCTCGTAGCACTTGGTGCCCGGGTTCCACTGGCAGTTCTGGTTGAACTGCCAGATGCTGATGAGCACGTAGGCCGCGAAGACCATCACCGACGCACCCGTCGCGAGCCCGTCGAGGCCGTCGGTGAGGTTCACGCCGTTGGAGGTGCCGGCGACGATGATGTTGGCCCAGACGACGAAGAGGATGACGCCGCCGAGCGCGCCCATGAAGGCGAGGTCGAGCGAGGTGTCGCGCACGAACGAGATCGACGTCGACGCAGGGGTGCGGAAGCTCTCGTTGGGGAACTGCAGCGCGAGGATCGCGAAGATGACCGCCACGAGGGTCTGGCCGGCGAGCTTCTCGCCGGTGCGCAGGCCCAGGCTGCGCTGCTTGCTGATCTTGATGAGGTCGTCGAGGAAGCCGACGAAGCCCAGCCCGGTCATGAGGAACAGCACGAGCATCCCGCTGACCGTGGGGCCCTGCCCGGTGACCAGGTGGGCGACGGCGTAGGCCGCGAGGGAGGAGAGCACGATGACCGCGCCGCCCATCGTCGGCGTGCCGCGCTTGGTGTGGTGCGAGGTGGGGCCGTCGTCGCGGATGAACTGGCCGTAGCCCTTGCGCACGAGGTACCTGATGAGCATCGGTGTGCCGAACAGCGCGATGACGAGCGACACGACGGCCGCGATGAGCACAGCCTTCACGTCAGCTCCTCCCTCGGTCCGGCCAGTCGGTCACCGAGCAACCGTAGACCCGCGTCGCGGCTCGACTTGAACAGCACGACGTCGCCACTGCGCAGCTCCTCGCGCAGCAAGGTCTCGGCGGCGTCCGCGTCGTGCACGAGCCGGGTGCGGGTGGTGCGACCGGATGCCGTGCCGCCACCCGTCGCGGATGCCGTCGCGGCACGCGCGCCGTCGGCGAGCGGGGAGGCGGCGTCCCCGACGACGAGCAGCTCGTCGACGGCGTGCGCGGCGACGTCGGCACCGACCTCGGCGTGGAGCGCGGACGACTCCTCGCCGAGCTCGAGCATCGTGCCGAGCACGGCCCAGGTGCGGCGGCCCTGCCCCATCCGCTCGAGGGCGGTGAGGGCTGCACGCATCGAGTCGGGGTTGGCGTTGTAGGCGTCGTTGACGACGGTCACGCCGTCGGCACGCTCGGTGACCTCCATGCGCCATCGGCTGGCGGCGCGAGCGGACTCCAGTGCGGCGCAGGCCTGCTCGAACGGCATCCCGAGCTCGAGAGCGACGGCGAGCACGGCGAGGGCGTTGCCGACGTGGTGCCGGCCCACGAGGCCGAGGGTCAGGGAGCGGCTCCCGGTGGCGGACTCGACGGTGAACGTGGGCCGGCCTCCGGCGTCGAGCGAGACGTCGGTGGCCCGCAGGTCGGCGTCGTCGGCCTCGCCGACGAGGACGACCCGGGCGGCGGTCACGGAGGCCATCGCGCGCACCGCGGCGTCGTCGGCGTTGAGCACGGCGAGGCCCCCGGCGGGCAGGGCGGCGACGAGCTCGGACTTGGCCCGGGCGATCGCCTCGCGCGACCCGAACTCACCGACGTGGGCGGTGCCGACGTTGAGCACGACCCCGACGCGCGGGGGCGCGACCCGGGCGAGGTGGGCGACGTGCCCGATGCCGCGGGCCCCCATCTCGACGACGAGGAACCGGGTGTCTGCGGTGACGCGGCAGACGGTGAGCGGCACCCCGATCTCGGAGTTGTAGGAGCCGATGGGCGCCACGGTGGGGCCGACGGTGGCCAGGACGGCGCCGAGGAGGTCCTTGGTGCTGGTCTTGCCGGACGAGCCGGTGATGCCGACGACCTCGAGGCCGGGCACGCGGGTCACGACCTCACGGGCCAGCAGGCCGAAGGCCACCTCGGTGTCATCGACGACGACGACGGGCAGGTCGCCGACCGGGCGGCTCACGAGGGCCGCGACCGCCCCGCGCTCCCGCGCCCCGGCGACGAAGTCGTGGCCGTCGGCGTGCTCGCCGACCCGAGCGACGTAGAGGCTGCCCGGTCCGGCCTCGCGGGAGTCCGTGACGACCGGACCGTCGACGACGACGCCGTCGGGGTCGACACCGTCGGGCGTCACGACGCGCCCGCCGGTGGCCCGGGCGACCTCGGTGAGGGAGAGGGCGATCACGCGGTCGCCTCCCCGGCCACGAGCCGCAGCGCCTCGGCCAGCTCGTGGCGGTCGTCGAAGGGGTGGACCACGCCGCCGACGTCCTGTCCGCTCTCGTGGCCCTTGCCGACGACGGCGACGGTGGCGTCGGCACCGTGGGGCCAGGCGGCGCGCACGGCCTCGCGGATCGCCTCGCGACGGTCCCCGACCTCGGTGACGGTCACGGCGCGGCCGGTGGCGCGCACCTGCTCGACACCCTCGAGCACGGCGGCACGGATGGCCGCGGGATCCTCGGAGCGAGGGTTGTCGTCGGTGACGACGACGACGTCGGCCACCTCGGCGGCGGCCGCTCCCATGGCCCGGCGCTTGTCGCGGTCGCGGTCGCCACCGGCGCCGGTGACGCAGACGAGCAGGCCGGGGGTCGTCGGCCGCAGGGCGTGCAGCGCGGCCCGGATCGCCTCGGGGGTGTGGGCGTAGTCCACGAGCGACCGGGGCGCCGCGGCACCCTCGGGTGCGGCGATCGCCTCCATCCGGCCGGGCACGTGCGGGTCGGTGAGCACGGCCTCGCCCACGGCGACGGCATCCTCCCCGAGCAGCACGAGGGCGGCCGCCGCCATGGCGGTGTTGGTGACGTTGAAGTCGCCGGGCAGGCTCGACCTCAGGTGGAGGTCCACCCCCGCCGCGGTGAGCCGGAAGACCGACGGGTCCGCCTCGTCGACCGCGACGCGCCAGTCGGCGTCGACGGCCGAGCCGATGGTGCGCACGGGCACCCCGGACCGCTCGACGAGCCTCCTCCCCCACGCGTCGTCGGTGCACACGAGGCCGACCCGCGACCGCTCGGGGGTGAAGAGCGACGCCTTCGCGGCGAAGTAGTCGTCCATGTCGGCGTGGAAGTCGAGGTGGTCCTGCGACAGGTTGGTGAACAGGGCCACGTCGTAGACGACGCCGTCGACGCGGTGCTGCGCCAGGGCGTGGCTCGAGACCTCCATGACGCACGTGTCGAGGCCCCGCTCGGCCATGACGGCGAGCACGGCGTGCAGGTCGGGCGACTCGGGGGTGGTGCGCACGCTGTCGAGCCGCTCGTCGCCGATGCGGGTCTCGACCGTGCCGATGAGCCCCGCGCTGCGCCCGAGCGCGGTGAGCGCCGAGTGCACGAGGTGGGCCGTCGTGGTCTTGCCGTTGGTGCCCGTCACGCCCACGAGGCGCAGGTCGAGGTCCTCGGTGCCGTACACCCGCGCGGCCACCCGGCCCAGGACCAGGCGCGGACCCTCCACGACGACGAGCGGAACGTCGAGCCCGGCATCCGCCACGCGCCGGGCGCCGTCGGCGTCGGTGAGCGCGGCCACCGCACCGGATTCCAGCGCCGAGGCGGTGAAGTCGGCGCCGTGCGCCCGGGCCCCCGGGAGCGCGGCATACAGGTCACCGGGGCGGACGGCGCGGGAGTCGAGCGTCACACCGGTGACGACGACGCCGGTGGCCGGGTCCGGCGCACCGAGGAGCGCAGCGAGGGCGCTGAGCGGGGTGCGGCGCAAGCGGGTCGGTCGGGGTGCTGCCACGTGCACCGACCCTACCGTCCGCTGCGCTTGCGCCCGTCGCGCAGCAGGGTGGGGTCGGCCAGGGCCTCCTCGGGGGTGACCTTGAGGGTGACCGGGGTCGCCTTCTTGCCGGTCGGGGGGATCTTGAGCTCCTGCAGGGCGTAGGTCGTGATGTCCTTGAACACCGGGCCGGCGACGTAGCCACCGAAGAACGGGTAGGTCGGCTTCTGGACGATGACGGCCACGACGATCTCGGGGTCGTCGGCCGGGGCGTAGCCGATGAAGCTGGCCGTGCGGCCGCTGTAGCCGCCCACGGCGGAGTCGTAGTAGTCGGCGGTGCCGGTCTTGCCCGCGACGCGGTAGCCCGGGATCTGGGCCTCCTCGGCGGTGCCCTCGTCGCTGACGACGCCCTCGAGCATGCGGCTGACGTCGTTGGCGGTCTGCTGCGACACGACCCTGGTCGAGGCGGATGCCGGCGTCCTCGTCACGGTGCCGTCGGCGGCGGTGACGCTGTCGACGAGCCGCGGCGCGACGCGCACCCCGTCGTTCGCGATCGTCTGGAAGACGGACGCCGCCTGGATCGCGGTGACCGACAGCCCTTGGCCGAACGCGATGGTGGCCTTCTTCGTGCCGCTCCACGTGTCGCTCTTCGGGAGCAGGCCGCCCGACTCGCCCGGGTAGCCGGTGCCGCTCCTGACCCCGAGGCCGAACTTGCGGATGTAGTCCTCGAGCGTCTTGGGCTTCATCGTCTCGCTGACGAGGATGGTGCCGATGTTGCTCGACTCCGCCAAGGTCCCCGCGACCGTGCGGTAGAGCGTCGGGTGCTCGTGGCTGTCCTTGAAGTTGGCGTCGTAGCGCGGCAGCCGGTTGGGGATGAGGACCGGGGTCGACGGGGTGACCGTGCCCTCCTCCAGGGCCGCGGCGATCGTCATGACCTTGGAGGTCGAGCCGGGCTCGAACACGTCGGAGAACGCCTTGTTGTCGAGCTGGACGTCCTTCTTGCCGACGTCGGTGTTGGGGTTGAACGTGGGGTACGAGGCGACGCTGAGCAGGTCACCGGTCTTGGCGTTCATGACGACGACCGTCCCCGACTTGGCCTTGGTCTCCTTCATCCGCGACGCCAGGGAGTTCTGCGCGTACCACTGCAGGCTGGAGTTCACGGTGAGCGTGACGTCCTGGCCGTCGACGGCCGGGACGAGGCTGCTCTCGGCGACCGGGATGATCGTGCCGTCGCGCCCCTGCTCGAAGGTCTGCTTGCCGGGCGTGCCCTGCAACGCCTTCTCCATCATCTTCTCGACCCCGCCGCCGGGCTGGCCGTCGTCGGTGACGTAGCCGACGAGGGCGGCGCTGGTGGTGCCCTGGGGGTAGGTGCGCTCGGAGCGCGTCTCGCGGCGGTCTCGGTAGATCCCCGGGATGCCCAGCGCGGAGATCGTGTTCCAGGTCAGCGGCGAGACGTCGCGGCTGAGCACCGCGTAGCGGTTGGTCCCGGTGAGCCGGGGCACGAGCTCGGAGACCGTGGTGTCGAGCAGGGGCGCGAGCTTGGTGGCGGCCTGCTGGATGGCGTCGGCCGACCTCGCCGGGTCGCAGTCGTTCTTCTTGGTGCCGTACGTGCACACCGCCTTCAGGTCGGCGACGACGACCTCGCGCACCACGCTCGACGCGAGCACGGTGCCGTCGACGGCGAGGATCTGGCCGCGCATCGCCGGGATGATCTGCGCCGCCGCGCGCTTGAACTGCGCCTCGTCGGCCACGGCCTGCGCGTCGAAGCCCTGGATGCGCACCAGCTGGGCGCCGAAGATGCTGAGGACGAACAGGCTCGCGACGGTGAGGAACCGCATCCGCCGTCGCGGGTTGGCGGCCGGTCCGCTGCCGGCCGTGGGCGGGCGTCGACGCCCGCCATCGCCGCCGGCGCCGCCAGAGGAGGGCCGACGGGGGGGCGTGCCGCTCGACGCGCGCGTGGGTGCCGGCTTCGACGCGCGCGTGGGTGCCGGCTTCGACGCGCGCTTGGCGGGGGTTGTGCCCTGGGCTCGGGGCGCGGCCTGGCGGGTGGTGGTGGTGGAGCGGGGTGTGCCGGCGCGGGGCGCGGGTGTGCCAGCGGTGGCCGCCGAGGGTCGCGCCCCCGGGGCCGAGCCGGGTCGCGCGCGCCCGGTGGGCGGGGGCGTCCTGCGCTGGGTCACGGGATCTCCGGTCGAGTCGGCGGTCGGTGTCTGGGTGGGCAGGGTCAGCGGACGGCTGGTCAGGGAGTCGGCGGGGCGGGTGCCGGGTCGGCCGGCTTCGTCGGCGACGCCGTGGGCTTCGTGGTCGTGGGCTTCGTGGTCGTGGGCTTCGTGGTCGTGGCCGGGCCCTGCGTCGTGGCCGCCGCCGTGCCGGCGGTCGAGGCGGATGTGCTCGTCACGGGTGTCCTCCTCGTCGTGGCCTTCGACTCGGTGACCACGCTAAATCGGTCGTTGGCCTTCGCCTTGGTCGCCACGCCGAGGACCTTGCCGTCGGACAGTCGGAGGAAGGCCGCGGTCTCGGCCGGCAC
>DATITJ010000276.1:0-4176 GCA_035467935.1 Ornithinibacter sp. | reverse complement strand
ACCGCCGACGAGCTCGTCGACGTGGTGCGCGAGGTCGACGACGCCGACGAGCCGTTGCTCGTGCTGGGGGGCGGCTCCAACCTCGTCGTCCCGGATGCCGGGTTCGCGGGCACGGTGCTCAAGGTCGCCACGAGCGGGGTGCAAGTCGACTCCGAGGACAGCTGCGGCGGCGCGAACGTCACCGTCGCCGCGGGGGAGGACTGGGACGGTCTGGTCGTCCGCGCCGTCGAGGAGGGGTGGTCCGGGATCGAGGCGCTCTCCGGCATCCCCGGCTCGACGGGTGCGACGCCCGTGCAGAACGTCGGCGCCTACGGTCAGGAGGTCGCGCAGACGATCGCGCGCGTCCGGGTGTGGGACCGCCGCGACCAGCAGGTCCGCACGATGACCTCGCTGGACTGTCACTTCGCCTACCGGCACTCGCTGTTCAAGGCGTCCGACCGCTACGTCGTCATCGACGTGATGTTCCAGCTGATCCTCCAGACGCTCTCGCAGCCGGTCCGCTATGCCGACCTGGCCGCCCATCTCGACGTCGAGGTGGGGGAGCGGGTGCCGCTCGGTGAGGCCCGTGACGCGGTGCTGGCGCAGCGGCGTCGTCGCGGCATGGTGCTCGACGCACTGGACCACGACACGTGGAGCTGCGGGTCGTTCTTCACCAACCCGATCCTCTCGGCCAGCGGCTTCGCCGCGCTCGAGCGGCGCGTGTCCGGCCACCTGGGCCCGGATGCCCCGGAACCGCCCCGCTTCGCCGACACCGACGGCAACGTCAAGACGAGCGCGGCCTGGCTCATCGAGCGCGCCGGCTTCGGCAAGGGATTCGGGATGCCGGGTCCGGCCGCGTTGTCGACGAAGCACACGCTGGCCGTCACCAACCGGGGCGCGGCGACGGCATCCGACGTCGTGGCCCTGGCCCGCCGGGTGCGCGACGGTGTCGCCGACGCCTTCGGCGTGACGCTGGTCAACGAGCCGGTCCTCGTCGGCGACTCGCTGTAGTGGTCCATCCCGCGCGACGGACGTCACGAGGCGCTCTGCCGACGCTGTGAGTACCGCGGCGCGTACCAGTCGGGCGGGGCGGCCGGCTCGGGCGGGTCGGCTGGCCCTGCGAGGGCCTGCGAGGGGGTGCGCCAGCCGTCGTGGCCGGCATCGGTCCCCGTCGGCGCCGGGGCATCCGGCCCGGGACCGTGGGCGGCGAGTGCGACGGCGTCGGGTAGCGCTTCGAGCGGTCGGTGGCACAGGCAGAGCATGAAGGCGGTCCCTGAGAGCGCGGCGACGATGTCGCCGAGCTTCATCGAGTCGGCCGCGCTCTCGAGCCGGATCACGGCCGCCTCGGTCAGGCCGCGTTCGCTGGCATAGGCCCGCTGGCTGAGACCGAGGCGGCAGCGGTCGGCGCGGATGGCCAGCCCGACCTCGTCCCCGAGCCGCAGGGCGGCCCGGGCGCGGACGAGATCGGCCGCGAAGGTGGGCCACGTGCGTCCTGTCCGTTTCATGCCCTCACCTTCGGGGCCCGATGGGCGACGGGCCAGCCCTCTCGCGAGTCTGTGGACATCGACCCGGTGCAACCCCGCCTGTGGACGTCGACGAGCAGACAGGAGGGACGGAGGAGGGCTTGTGCAGGTGGATCGGTCGGCCCGCCTGGTCAGCGCACGGCGTCGCCCAGCCAGGCGTCGATGTCGCGCTCTGCTGCCGCGCGCACGTCCGACGGTGCGCGGGACGCCACCAGGGAGCCGCGGGCGAGGGCGGCGAGCTCGGTGTCGGAGAAGCCGTGCTCGACCCGGGCCGTCGCATACTGGTCGGCGAGGCGGGACCCGAAGATCAGGGGGTCGTCGGCCCCCAGCGCCACCCGCGCGCCCGCGTCCACGAGAGCCCGCAGCGGCACCTCGTCGGGCCGGTCGTAGACCCCCAGCGAGACGTTCGACAGCGGGCACACCTCGAGCGCGACACCGCTGGTCACCACCCGGTCGAGCACGGCCGGGTCCTCCACCGACCGCACCCCGTGGCCCAGCCGCTCGGGCTCGATCGCGTCCAGGGTCTGCGCGACGGCATCCGCCCCGAGCAGCTCGCCGGCGTGCGGCACGAGCAGCAGGCCGGCTCGCCGCGCAATGCGGAACGCCGCCGCGAACTCCGCCGTGTCACCGCGGCGCTCGTCGTTCGACAGGCCGAAGCCCACGACGGCGCCCGGCCCCTCACCGGCGTGGCGGGCCGCCAGGCGGGCGAGCGTGCGGGCCTCGAGCGGGTGCCGTACTCGGCTCGCCGCGACGACCACGCCGACGTGTGCCGCGCCGTCGACCCCCGACACCGCCCGCGCCTCGTCGAGCACGATCTCGAGCGCCGGGGCGATCCCGCCGACGAAGGGCGCGTACGACGTCGGGTCCACCTGGATCTCGAGCCAGCGCGAACCCTCGGCCCCGTCGTCGATCGCCGCCTCGCGCACGATCCGGCGCATGTCGTCCTCGCCACGCACGCACGCGCGGGCGGCGTCGTAGAGGCGCTGGAACCGGAACCAGCCCCGGGCGTCACCGATGTCGAACCTCGGGGGCCACTCCGTCGTCAGCGAGGCCGGCAGCCGGATGTCGTGCTGCGCCGCCAGGTCCCGGACGGTCCCGACCCGCATGGAGCCGGTGAAGTGGAGGTGGAGGTGGGCCTTGGGCAGGTCCGTGACGGACCGCTGGGGCGCAGCGGCCGCGTCGGTCACAGGGAGTCGAGGACCTCGTCGTCGGAGGAGCCGGCGTCGAGGTCGTCGATGACGTGCATCGCGGCCTCCTCGGCCGAGGCCGCGGCACCGTCGATGCCGACGTCCGTACCGACGAGGTCCTGCTCGTCGTCGGAGCCGAGCCCCTCGTCCGGGGCGACGAGGCGACCGGCCCGCTGGTCGCCGACCTCGCCGTCACCGACCCAGTCGTCCTCGGCCGCGATGCTGTCCGGGTCGTCGCCGCCCACGCGCTCGTCATCGTCGTCCAGGCCCGACTCGTTGTCGGGCGCGCCGTAGGCCGACCCCGGTTCGGGCACCTCCTGGTGGATGCGCTGCTCGATCGTCTCGTCGCGGCCCTGCTCCTCGGCGGTCACGCCGTGAGCGAGCGAGCCGTGGGGGCGTTCGGCGGGGGAGTACCCCCGGTCGAGGACGTCGTCGACGTCCTCCTGGATGAGCGTGTCCTCGGGCTGCAGCTGGTCCTCGTCGTCGAGGCTGTAGTCACCGAGGTCGTCGGCCGTGTTCTCCTGCTGCTCGGACATGTCACTCACCCTACGTCTCCGACAGGTGCTCCGCCGTGGCCAACGCCACGCACGTCGCGACCCCGGCCATTGCCGTCTCGACCTCGGCCAGCTCGGGGAAGGACGGGGCCAGGCGGATGTTGCGGTCGCGCGGGTCCCGCCCGTGCGGGAAGGACGCCCCGGCGGGGGTCAGCGCGATGCCGGCCTCCGTGGCCAGGGCCACGACACGCGAGGCGCAGCCGTCCATGACGTCGAGGCTCACGAAGTAGCCGCCGGCGGGCCGGGTCCACTCCGCCACCGCGAGCCCGGCCAGCTCTGCCGTCAGTGCCGCGTCCACCGCGGCGAACTTCGGCGCGAGGATCTCGCGGTGCTTCACCATGTGGTCGCGCACCCCCTGGGCGGACCCGAACAGCTGGACGTGGCGCAGCTGGTTGACCTTGTCCGGCCCGATCGAGGCGAACTGCTGGTGGCCCAGGTACGCGGCGATGTTCTCGCGCGACGCCGCGAGGAACGCGACCCCGGCACCTGCGTACGTGATCTTGCTCGTCGAGGCGAACACGATCGGGCGGTGCGGGTGCCCCGCCGCCGACGACAGGGACAGGATGTCGGCCGACTTCGCCTCGTCGGCTGTGAGGTGGTGCATCGCGTAGGCGTTGTCCCAGAAGATCCGGAAGTCGGGCGCCGCGGTCGGCATCGAGGCGAGCCTGCTGGCGACCTCCTGGGTGACGACCGACCCGGCGGGGTTGGCGTAGGTCGGGACGATCCACATGCCCTTGACGGTCGGGTCGTCCTTGACGAGGGCCTCGACCGCCGCGACGTCCGGCCCGTCGCCGAGCATCGGCACGGTCACCATCTCGATGCCGTAGGACGCGAGCATCGTGAAGTGGCGGTCGTAGCCGGGCACCGGGCAGACGAAGGTCACCTTCTCCTCGTCCTTCCACGGCCGCGCCGAGTCGACGCCCCCGTGGAAGA
>DATITJ010000275.1:0-6077 GCA_035467935.1 Ornithinibacter sp. | reverse complement strand
GCCGGCCTCGAAGGTGAGGTCGGTGGCCGAGCCTGTCGGCACCGGCACCCGCAGGGCGTAGCCGTCGAGCTTGCCCTTGAGCTCGGGCATGACCAGGCCGATGGCCTTCGCGGCACCGGTGCTCGTCGGGATGATGTTCAGCGCCGCGGCGCGGGCGCGACGCATGTCGCGGTGCGGGCCGTCGAGGAGGTTCTGGTCGGAGGTGTAGGCGTGGATCGTGGTCATCAGGCCCTTGACGATGCCGAGCTCGTCGGACAGCGGCTTGGCCATCGGTGCGAGGCAGTTCGTCGTGCACGACGCGTTGGAGATGACGTGGTGGTTGGCCGGGTCGTAGTCCTGGTGGTTGACACCCATGACGAACGTGGCGTCCTCGTTGGAGGCGGGGGCGGAGATGATGACCTTCTTGGCGCCACCGTCGATGTGGGCGTGCGCCTTGGATGCGTCGGTGAAGAAGCCGGTCGACTCGATGACGATGTCGGCGCCCACGTCGCCCCAGGCGATGTCGGCGGGGTTCTTCTCGGCGAAGATCTTGATCGTCTTGTCTCCGACGGTGATGGAGTCCTCGGTCGACGACACGTCGTCGGCCAGGACGCCGAGCACCGAGTCGTACTTGAGCAGGTGCGCGATGCTCTTGTTGTCCATCAGGTCGTTGGCGGCGACGATCTCGATGTCGGCACCGGACGCCTGGACGGCCCGGAAGAAGTTGCGGCCGATGCGGCCGAAGCCGTTGATCCCTACGCGAACGGTCACGGTGTGTGCTGCCTTCCACTGTGTGCGGGCGTGCCGCAGGTAGCGGCACCTGGTGGTTCGTCTCTACCCTAGACCCCCCGTCCGGAGGGCTCCGCCCCCCGGAACCCCCCCGAAGAACACCCAAACCATGCGGCGGCGGAGCCCCCGGAGGTCAGGTGTCGAGCATGTCCGCGGTCAGACCGGCCTCGGTGTTGGGGATGCCGTCGTCCTGGGCGCGCTTGTCGGCCATCGCCAGGAGCCGGCGGATCCGGCCCGCGACGGCGTCCTTGGTCATCGGCGGCGAGGCGAGCTGGCCGAGCTCCTCGAGCGAGGCCTCCTTGTGCTCCAGGCGCAGCTGCCCGGCCTCACGCAGGTGGTCGGGGATGTCCTCGCCGAGGATCTCCATGGCCCGCTCGACGCGCGCACCCGCGGCGACCGCGGCCCGGGCCGACCGGCGCAGGTTGGCGTCGTCGAAGTTGGCCAGGCGGTTGGCGGTGGCCCGCACCTCGCGGCGGATGCGCCGCTCCTCCCAGGCGAGCACGGCGTCGTGGGCGCCGAGGCGGGTGAGCATCGCGCTGATCGCGTCACCGTCGCGGATGACGACCCGGTCGACGCCGCGCACCTCGCGCGCCTTGGCCGGGATGCCGAGCCGCCGGGCCGCGCCGACCAGCGCCAGGGCGGCCTCGGGGCCGGGGCAGGTGACCTCCAGGGCGGAGGACCGCCCGGGCTCGGTGAGCGAGCCGTGGGCGAGGAAGGCCCCGCGCCACGCGGCCTCGGCGTCGCACACCGAGCCGCTCACGACCTTGGGCGGCAGGCCGCGCACCGGGCGGCCGCGGCTGTCGATCAGGCCCGTCTGCCGGGCGAGGGACTCGCCTTCCTGCACGACCCGCACGACGTAGCGACTCCCCTTGCGCAACCCCCCGGCCGCGAGGACGAGGACCTCCGGGGTGTGGCCGTAGACCTCGGAGAGCTCGCGTCGCAGCCGTCGCGCGGCGTTGGCAGTGTCGAGCTCGGCCTCGACGACGATGCGCCCCCCGATGATGTGCAGCCCCCCGGCGAACCGCAGCGTCGAGGCGACCTCGGACTTGCGGCAGCAGGGCTTGGTGACATTGTGCCTGCTCAGCTCGTCCTTCACTCTTGCCGTCATCGCCATGGCGGTCATCCTGCCACGCGTCACCGGGCCGATCCGCCGGTGGTGACGACGTCGCGGAGCGCGGCCGCGAAGCGCAGTGGGTCGTGCTCGCCGGGACGGTCGCGGTGCGAGACGGTGGCGACCATCAGCGCGGCACCGAGCCGGGCGCAGTGCTCGGCCAGCATCGCCTGGTCGTCGACGACGGCCGGGTCGGCGAGCACGACGTCCAGCCGCACGCGCGGGGCCAGCGCGGCGAACGTCTCGAGGTGCCGCTCGGCGCTGAAGCCGGCCGTCTCCCCCGTGCCCGGGTCGAGGTTGAGCACGAGCAGTCGGCGGGCGCGGGTCACCTCGAGCGCCTCGCGCACCTCGGGCACGAGGAGGTGGGTCATGACCGAGGTGAACCACGAGCCAGGCCCGAGCACGACCCAGTCGGCGCTGCGGATCGCCGCCACCGACTCGGGGTATGCCGGCGGCTGCGGCGGCACGAGGCGCACCGTCCGCACCGCCCCCGGCGTCACGGCCACCTGGGCCTGACCGCGGACGACGGCCACGGCATCCGGGTCGGTGGGGTCCAGGCCGGTGACGTCCGCCTCGATGGCCAACGGCACCGCGGCCATGGGGAGCACGCGTCCCTGCGCCTGGAGGAGGCGGGCGACGAGGTCGAGCCCAGCCACGGGGTCCTCGTGGAGCTCCCACAGGGCGACGATGAGGAGGTTGCCCAGGGCGTGCCCCCCGAGCGGGCCGTCCCCGGCGAACCGGTGCTGGAGCACGTCGCGCCAGGTGTGGCCCCACTCGGTCTCGGCGCACAGCGCCGCGAGGGCCATCCGCAGGTCGCCGGGTGGCAGCACCCCGAACTCGTCGCGCAGCCGGCCGCTCGAACCGCCGTCGTCGGCGACGGTGACGATCGCCGTGATCTCGTCCGTGACGTAGCGCAGCGCCGTGAGCGTCGCGGCGAGACCGTGGCCCCCGCCGAGCGCGGCGACGACGGGGCCGGTCACTCGCGTCCCAGGTCGCGGTGGACGACGAAGGTGGCGATGCGCTCGGTGCCCAACCGAGCGGCCACCGCCTGCGTCATCGCGACAGAGCGGTGCTTGCCGCCGGTGCACCCGATCGCGATGGTGGCGTAGCGACGACCCTCGCGCAGGTAGCCGTCGGTGACGGGCTCCATGAGCGCGACGACGCGGTCGAGGAAGGAGGTCGCCCCCTCCTGCCCCATGACCCAGTCGGCCACGGGGGCGTCGGCCCCGGTGAGCGACTTCAGCTCGGGCACCCAGAACGGGTTGGGCAGGAAGCGCATGTCGAAGACGAAGTCGGCGTCGAGCGGGACGCCGTACTTGAAGCCGAACGACAACAGGGCCAGCCGCAGGCTGGGGCCACGCTCGGCCCCGAGCAG
The DNA here is from genome assembly GCA_035467935.1 of Ornithinibacter sp. Lineage (GTDB taxonomy): Bacteria > Actinomycetota > Actinomycetes > Actinomycetales > Dermatophilaceae > Fodinibacter. Next base: position 2,823 of record DATITJ010000275.1, on the reverse strand, counting down.
CGGGGTGAGCTTGCGGCCGAGCTGGTGGACGTTCAGGCCCGAGGTGTCGACGACCACCTGGGCCTCGGCCCGCAGGTCGCCCAGCATCTCGCGCTCCGCCTGGATGCCGTCGAGCAGCCGACCCTCACCCTGCAGCGGGTGGGGGCGGCGCACGCTCTCGAACCGGCGCACGAGTGCCTCGTCGGTCGCGTCGAGGAAGATGAGGTGTGGCCGCCACCCCGCGTCGCGCAGGGCCGCCAGCCCGGCCTGCAGCTCGCTGTGGAACGCCCGGGCGCGCACGTCGACGACCGCCGCGATCTTGAGGTCGCTGACGCCGGTGTCCCGCACCCTGCGGGCGAGCTCGGCCATCGACGAGAGCAGCTGGGGGGGCAGGTTGTCGACGACGTAGTAGCCACGGTCCTCGATGACGTTCGCGGCCGTCGAGCGGCCCGCACCGCTCATCCCGGTGACGATGAGGAAGTCGGTCGCCGCGGGCACGGGCACGGGGGCGCCCTCGCCCTCAGCCTGCGTGTGCTCCGTCGACACGGTTCGCTCCTTGTTCGTGGTCGTCCTCGACGACCTCTCCGGTCGCCAGGTTGACCGCGGGGGTCGTGTCCGCGGCCGAGCCCAACTCTGCCGCAACGACCGCGGCCAGCGCAGGCCCGATGCCGGGGACGTCGGCGAGCTCCTCGACCGAGGCCTTCCCGATCCTCTTGACGGACCCGAACCGACCCAGCAGCGCCGTGCGCCGCTTCTCCCCCAGACCGGGGATGCCGTCGAGCCGACTCGCGGTCATCGCCTTGGAGCGGCGCTGGCGGTGGAAGGTGACGGCGAAGCGGTGCGCCTCGTCGCGCAGCCGCTGGAGCAGGTAGAGACCCTCGCTCGTGCGCGGCAGGACGACGGGGAACTCCTCGCCGGGCAGCCACACCTCCTCGAGGCGCTTGGCGAGGCCGACGACCACGACGTCGACGACCCCTGCGTCCTCCAGCGCCCGTGCCGCGGCGTTGACCTGCGGCAGCCCGCCGTCGACGACGACGAGGTTGGGGCGGTACGCGAAGCGCGCGGGCCGGGACCCCGCGCCCTCGGTGGGCTCACCGGCCTCCTCGCGACGTCCGCGGCGGAAGCGGCGGGTCAGCACCTCGTGCATCGCGGCGGTGTCGTCGGTCGCGCCCGTCTCGTCACCGCGCACGATGAACCGGCGGTACTCGGACTTGCGGGGCAGGCCGTCCTCGAACACGACCATCGACCCGACCACCTGGGTGCCCTGGACGTGGCTGATGTCGAAGCACTCGATGCGCAGCGGCGCCTCCTCGAGCTCGAGCGCGTCCTGCAGCTGCTGGAGGGCCTGGCTGCGGGTCGTGAGGTCGCCCGCCCGGGTGACCTTGTGCCGCGCCAGGCTCTGCTTCGCGTTGCGGGCGACCGTCTCCATGAGGGTGCGCTTGTCGCCGCGCTGCGGCACCCGCAGGTCGACCCGGCTGCCGCGCAGGCCGGACAGCCAGGTGGCCAGCGCCTCCGCGTCGTCGGGGAGCACCGGCACGAGCACCTCGCGCGGCACGCCCTCGCCCGCCTCGCCGCCGTAGACCTGCTGGAGCAGGTGCTCGACGACCTCGGGGGTGGTCTCGGCGTCCCGCTCGGCGACCCAGCCGCGCTGGCCGCGCACGCGCCCGCCGCGCACGTGGAAGAGCTGCACCGCGACCTCGAGCTCGTCCTCGGCGAGGGCGAAGACGTCGGCGTCGGTGGCGTCGGGCAGCACGACGGTCGACTTCTCGAGGACCCGCTCGAGGGCCCCGATGTCGTCGCGCAGCCGCGCGGCCCGCTCGAAGTCGAGCTCGGCCGCGGCCTGCCTCATCTGCGTGGTGAGGCGACCGAGGAAGCGGCCGGTCTCGCCCGCCATGAAGTCGCAGAAGTCCTCGGCGATCTCACGGTGGCGCTGGGCGTCGACCCGGCCGACGCACGGGGCGCTGCACTTGTCGATGTAGCCGAGCAGGCACGGGCGGCCCACCTGCCCGGCCCGCTTGAACACCCCGGACGAGCAGGTGCGCACGGGGAAGACGCGCAGGGCAAGGTCGAGCGTCTCGCGGATGGCCCACGCGTGGGCGTACGGGCCGAAGTAGCGGGTGCCCTTGCGCTTGGCGCCACGCATCACCTGGGCGCGGGGGAAGTCCTCGCCGAGGGTGACCGCGAGGTAGGGGTAGGACTTGTCGTCGCGGTACCTGACGTTGAACCGCGGGTCGAACTCCTTGATCCAGCTGTACTCCAGCTGGAGCGCCTCGACCTCGGTGGTGACGACCGTCCACTCGACGCTCGCGCCGGTGCGCACCATCGTCGCGGTGCGATGGTGCAGCGCGGCGACGTCCTGGAAGTAGGACGACAGCCGCTGCCGCAGGTTCTTGGCCTTGCCGACGTAGATGACCCGGCCGTCGCGGTCGCGGAAGCGGTAGACGCCCGGGTCGGTCGGGATCTCCCCCGGACGGGGTCGGTACGTCGACGGGTCGGCCACGCCGCAACCCTACGACCGAGGGGTGTCAGGTGACGGTGATGCCGTCCGCGCCCACGGAAACCGTCTTGGGCGGCAGGGGCTGGGTCGCCGGCCCCTTCCTCACGGCGCCGGTCGCCGCGTCGAACTCGCTGAGGTGGCACTGACAGGTGATGACGCCGCCGGCGACACTGCTCACCGTGCACTGCCGGTGCGTGCAGATGGCGGAGAACGCCTTGTACTCTCCCTCGGTCGGCTGGGTCACGACGACCTTGATGTCGTCGAAGATCTTGCCGCCGCCCACCGGGATGTCCGCCGTCGAGATGGCTTGGCCCACCGCCGAGGCGGCACCCGATGCAGCGCTGGCG